>JAAYTP010000080.1 GCA_012518025.1 Clostridiaceae bacterium | reverse complement strand
TTTCCAGGTACGATTTATCATCCCTGCAATACTGCACCACTGCCGGGGAGGCTCTGAACCCTGAGGTATACAAGAGGTTCAAAGAACAGACCGGAATCAAGCTGAAGGAAGGGTTTGGGCAGACAGAGACAACTCTCGTACTGGCCACCACCACCTGGATGGAACCCCGGCCCGGATCTATGGGAAGACCCTCTCCTGCATATTCAGTGGATCTGGTCGATGAAGCCGGCGACAGCGTCAGTCCCGGTGAGGTTGGTGAAATAGTTCTGAGGCTTGATCCTGATAAACCCACAGGCTTGATGATGGAATACTATCGCAATGAGGAGCTGACAGCCCGTGCCATCCGGGATGGACTCTACCATACGGGAGATACCGCCTGGAGGGATGAGGACGGCTACTACTTCTACGTGGGAAGAACCGATGATATCATCAAATCCTCGGGCTACAGAATAGGCCCCTTTGAGGTGGAAAGTGTTATCATGGAGCATCCTTCGGTTCTGGAGTGCGCTGTAACAGGCGTTCCTGATCCCCTGAGAGGACAGGTGGTTAAGGCAACCATTGTGCTGGCCAGAGGGTATGAGCCATCGGATGCCCTGGCAAAAGAGATCCAGGACTATGTCAAGAAGAATACGGCTCCCTATAAGTATCCGCGAATTATTGAGTTTGTCGAGGAGCTGCCCAAGACCATCAGCGGCAAGATCCGACGTACTGAAATAAGAAAGCGGGATCAGGCTCAATAGCCCCAATAATTGAGCCTTGCGGCCAATGTTGAAATACTATATAATGAACATTACCGTGCTAGACGGGGAGGTAGCGGTGCCCTGTATCCGCAATCCGCTATAGCGGAGTTGAAATCCTGCCCCCGGCATGCAAATGTAAGGCCAGTTATGTGTCAAAGTACAATGAAGATCGGGTCTTGCGCAACTTGGAACTGTGAACTCCGTCAGGTCCGGGAGGAAGCAGCGGTAAGCGGTCAACCAGGTGTGCCGCAAGCCTGCCTGGTCCGAGTACGATGCACATGGTACGCTTGTATTTGCATTGTCAAAGGCAGGTGCACGGTTTATATTGACACTTACGAAGCCTTTTGGCTTCGTTTTTGTTTATGGATGATTACCCTTGACATCCCCTGGCCATTACTGTGTTATAATGAAAGGTATAGCAGTATCCAGGATGGGAGTGAATGGTGAAGCCATGGCGCATTTGGCATTATACAGAAAATGGAGACCCCTTTCCTTTGATGACGTTGTTGAACAGCGCCATATTGTTGATACTCTTAAAAACAGCATCAAGACCAATTCTGCCAGTCACGCCTATCTCTTCTGCGGAACACGGGGGACGGGGAAGACTACATTGGCAAAGATACTGGCACGTGCTGTCAATTGTCTTGAGCCTGTTGACGGCAATCCCTGCAACAAATGTGAGATCTGCAGGGGCATTCTTGACGGATCCATCATAGATGTGATTGAGATAGATGCTGCATCCAATAACGGCGTGGATGACGTCCGCCAGATCAAGGAAGCTGTAATGTATGTGCCGGCAGTTACACGCTACAAGGTCTATATTATTGACGAGGTTCACATGCTGTCCACCGGTGCATTCAATGCCCTTTTAAAAACTCTTGAAGAACCCCCTGAAAGCGTTATTTTCGTCCTGGCAACCACCGAGCCCCACAAGCTTCCGGCAACCATCCTGTCCCGTTGCCAGAGATTTGACTTCAAAAGGATATCAATAGAAGGCATTAGCCAAAGGCTGGAGATGATTGCAAAGGATGCAGGCGTAGCTTATGAGCCTTCCGCCCTCTCAATGATTGCCCGTCTTGCCCAAGGCGGGATGCGGGATGCCATCAGCCTTTTGGATCAGTGTATTGCCATGGGTACGAAGAAAATCACCAGGGATGTTGTAGTAACCGTTTCGGGTTTAACCGCCCTGGAGATGATTGATTCATTAGCCGAAGCCCTGGTGGATCGGGACATCCCGGGAGCTTTGTCACAGATCGACCAGGCGCTGTCCGGGGGAAGGGATCTTGCACCCCTTTGCGGACAGCTCGTGGGTTGGTTTCGCGATCTCATGCTGCTAAAAACCGGCGGTGATGCATTGAAACTTGTTGATACCGATGAAGTGGGTCTGGAACACCTGAAAAAAGTGGCCGAGAAAATCAGTTATGAGGAAACTGTCAGCATGATCAGGGAGCTCTCTGAAGCCGAAAGTAAGCTGAAATGGTCGGAGAACCAACGTGTGCTGATGGAGGTCACGGTTGTGAGACTTTGCACCAGAAGCCTCAATAGTGCCGACATATTCGAAAGGATTAAGCTTCTGGAAACAAGGATGAGCGACCTGGAGAAGAAACTGGGCGGGATACCGGATCAGGTAAGGATTCAAAAAACCCCGCCTGTTAAAGAGAAAGTCCATACCTCTGACAGCATTCCGGTTCAGCCGGGGCCGCAGGTTTCTGGGAGGTCCGAAAAAGAGCATAATACTGATATAAAAAAACCAGCAGACGCTTTTTCCCATAATGATCTGAAAGAGTGGGCCAAGGTTCTTGAATATCTGCGCTCAACAGGCAATATGAAGGTGTATGTTTATCTTCAGGACACCCGTTGTATTTTGGTGGACGGCTCAACAGCTGTTGTAGTGATCGGGCGTGATGAACAGTTTAAAAAGAATATCCTGTGCAGGAGTGAAAGCCTTGAGACTATAGGGGAGGCTCTTCTTAAGGTAACCGGCATATCCATGACTGTTAAGGTGAAGGATGAGGAAGAGATGGGGCTGATTGAGCAGGATGCGTCAGAAAGCGATCCCGTCCTGGAGAAAGTTAAGCAGTTTGCCATGGATAATGGCCTGGAACTTGACATCACAGAATGAAAAATCGGCAATACTAATATCTGTTCCGTTTATAACTAATTGGCAGGCTGATCCGGATTCTTTCGGTCTAAGGGCTTATAATAGCGAAGTATCCATGGCATCTGGGCTTGACAAATTGTGTATGGTGCTGATATATTAAAGCAGTCAAGTGTGTTCAGCTCTTGAGATATTTCCCGGATAAGAATGAGTATTATCATGCAGGAATAGAATGTAACAATTATCAGCTTATCTTTTATAAATTTTGAGCCTTTTTGAAACGCAATCCTTTAAATAAATTCAACATATAATATTGTTAATATTATAAGGCGGTGTTTTATGGAAGACAGATCCATTCTCGAGAAGAAGTCGCTTGGGGACTTGCGTTATATCGCTAAAATGCTAGGTTTGAAAAGCATTTACAAGTATCGCAAGGGTCAGCTGATTGATTATATCATCGACTCGGCAAAAGACAATAAACTCGATCTTCAAAAAGAGAAAAAGATGTCTTTGGCTGCTAAAGCCGATGAGGATGAACAGGCCGATACCGATGAGAAGAGGGCTCGAGAGTCTGAGCCTACAGCAGAAGCCCCAAAAAGGCGTCGGGGCAGGCCAAGGAAAATCCGAACTGACGGGGATGAAAAAGGCACAGTTGATCAACCTGTTTCAACTGAGGCATCGACTCAATCATCGGTTAAGTCAGGAACTGAAGCTGATTATCCATCTCAAGAATCAGTTATACCTACCATCTCTTCCGTAGAGAAAGACATATCAGCCCAAGAAAATAGGGGCAATATTGACGCCAAGGATGAAGAAAAAGTATCTAAACGGTCTTCACGGATTCATATCAAAAGAGCCGGGGACACAGAGAAGACAGATTCCGGCGCAGCGATTGCTAAAGACCTTACACAAGAACCTTCTGTTGAAGGATTCTCCCCTGATGCTGATGATTCCCTGTCTGACGCAGAATCTCAGGCAAAAGCCGAGACCGATTCCGTGGAGGAAATCACAGAGACTGAAAAAGACAAGGAAGAAAGCGCTAGCGACAGCGAAACGGTAAGAGAAAGCCGCTATATCAGGATAGGCAAGTCCAAGGATCTCTCCAGGCTGGAAAGTGATAATCCTGTAACGGGAATTCTGGAAGTTCTCCCAGACGGATATGGCTTTTTAAGGGGTCATAATTATTTGTCCGGGCCCAAAGATATCTATGTTTCTCCTTCCCAGATCAGGCGCTTCAATTTGAAAACCGGAGATAAGATAGTAGGCAAGGGACGTATTCAGAAGGACGGGGAAAAGTTTCAGGCCTTATTATACGTTACCTCGGTTAATGGTGATTCTCCGGAAGTCGCCCTCAAAAGAAGATCCTTCGATCAGCTTACCCCGATTTATCCCAATGAGAGGATCACTTTGGAGTCCGACCCCAAGGAGCTTTCTACCCGCTTGATCGATCTGATTGCTCCCATTGGCAAAGGCCAGCGTGGGCTTATCGTTTCTCCCCCTAAAGCAGGAAAAACCATTTTGCTTAAAAAGATAGCAAACGCCATCACTCTTAAGTATCCCGAGATAGAAGTAATTGTTCTCTTGATAGATGAGCGCCCTGAAGAAGTAACCGATATGCAGCGTTCCATAAATGGAGATGTGATTTACTCCACCTTTGATGAACTGCCGGAGCATCATATCAAAGTTGCTGAAATGGTTTTGGAGAGAGCTCAAAGACTGGTTGAGCAGAAGCGGGATGTGGTTATTCTTCTCGACAGTATTACGCGTCTTGCCAGGGCTTATAACCTGACCATCCCGCCTACAGGCCGAACCCTTTCAGGCGGACTGGATCCCGGGGCACTGCACAAACCCAAGCGTTTCTTCGGTGCTGCCAGAAATATTGAACATGGGGGTAGCCTGACCATTATAGCTACAGCTCTCATAGACACTGGCAGCCGTATGGATGATGTCATCTATGAAGAGTTTAAGGGAACCGGTAATCTGGAACTCCATCTTGACAGGAAGCTTTCCGAGAAACGAATCTTCCCGGCCATCGACATCAATCGTTCGGGAACCAGGCGGGAAGAGCTTCTGCTCTCGCAGCGCGAGCTGGATGGTATCTGGACCATCAGGAAGGCTATGAGCAATCTTGGTACTGCCGAGGTAACTGAACTTATCATCAGCAGGCTCATAAAGACAAAGACAAACTCGGAGTTTGTTAATGGCATAAATACCGCCCTACTGCAGAAGGAGAATAACAACTACGATCCCTATAAATAGGCTTATTCGGAATCATGTACTACTGGGGGCATGGGACGCATGAATTTTAGCCATAAAGGCTGCTTGCAATCCCTCAGATGATGTGGTAAAATATCATTCGGCGCTTTTTTCAAGAGTCGTTACGATTATGGTTTCGATAAAGAAGCAAGATGTGAGCGAGGTGAAAGACCATGCGGGAAGGTATCCATCCGAAGTATACAAATGCCACTGTTCGTTGTGCATGTGGCGAGACCTTTGAGACAGGTTCTACAAAACCGGAGCTGCGTGTTGAAATCTGCTCCCAGTGCCATCCTTTCTTTACTGGGAAGCAAAAGCTTGTAGATACCGGTGGGCGTGTTGATAAGTTTAAGAAGAAATACGGAATCAAATAGAAAATCGGGTTTAAACCCGGTTTTTTATCTTTACAGCAGAAAGATTTGCAATTCTAACATCTGAAAAATCTCTGCATGTAATTACTATTTCGGTGAAATGATAGTATTCATAAGGGGAATGGCATATGAGCAGGTTTTCCATTGAAAAGACTAGGCCCTGGCTCCTCATCGCACTGGGATGTCTGGTGATGACATTTGCCATGAATGTATTCCTGATACCATTCAAGCTGGCTCCGGGAGGCATCTCTGGTCTGTCAACCGTTGTGTATTATGTTTTCAACAAGGTAATTCCGGTGGGTGTTCTGATGCTTGTGTTTAATATTCCCTTATTCTTGGGAGGGTTTAAGAGCAAAGGGAAAGGGTTCGTCATTCGTTCCCTCTTTGGGGCAATTCTTCTTTCGGTCATGGTAGATATCACAGCGCCCTTCACCGAGAATCTGGTCAATGATTATCTGATTCGGTTTGACAGTTCCATGGCCGTTCCCGACCTGCTTCTGAATGCCCTTGTAGGGGGTCTCATCATGGGTTTTGGTCTTGGAATGGTTCTTAAAGAAGGGGCCACTACCGGTGGAACTGATCTGGCGGCTGCACTATTAAAAAAGGTTTTTCCGCGCAGATCCCTTGGCGAACTTCTGCTGATTCTGGACGGCTGTGTAATTTTGCTTGCGACTTTGGTCTTCAGAAGTGTTAAGCTTGGGCTCTATGCTTCCATCAGCCTGTATATCTCCACTAAGACCATCGATACCTATATTGAAGGCTTTCATTTTGCAAAAAGCCTGATGATCATATCCGAGAAATCTGAAGAGATATCCAGGCGCCTTATGATGGATGTGGACAGGGGCGTCACAGGTTTGAAGGGAATTGGTATGTATAGCGGGGCGGACAAAACTGTTCTGTTATGTGTTATAAAAAAGCAGGAGATGCCCACGGTTAAGGAGATCGTGAAACAATGTGACCCAAATGCCTTTGTTTTTTTAAGCGATGTCAGAGAAGTTTTGGGTGAAGGTTTTGAACCACTCCACCCTGAAGAAAAGTAGAATAAGTGGTTATTGATAATATTTTATCAAGTCACTTTACGGGCAGACTGCCCATGTTATATACTAAATTGGACAATAAAAAAGACTTAGGAAAAGGAGACACAAGAAATGGATGCACATGCTGTTCTCAACCTGAAGAGAATCGCCACCAATATCAGAAAAGGTGTCATAACTGCTGTTGCTTCTGCAGGCAGCGGTCATCCGGGCGGATCTCTTTCCATTGCCGACATTATGGCCTATCTTTTCTTTGAGAAGATGAATATTGATCCCAAAAACCCGAAAAACCCTGACAGGGATCGGTTTGTGATGTCAAAGGGACACTGTTCTCCAGCTCTTTATTCAACCCTTGCCCACAGGGGCTTCTTCCCTGTGGAGGACTTATCCGGTTTCAGGCAGGTATCAAGCTATCTTGAAGGTCATCCCAATATGAATACGGTTCCCGGTGTGGACATGTCCACCGGCTCTCTTGGCCAGGGCTTTTCTGCAGCAGTGGGGATGGGTATGGCTGGAAAACTGGATAAAAAAGACTACCGGGTATATGTTATGCTGGGGGACGGCGAACTGGAGGAAGGGGAGGTCTGGGAGGCGGCCATGTGCGCTGCCCATTACAAACTGGACAATCTCACTGCCTTTGTGGATTATAATGGCCTTCAAATTGACGGAAAGATTACCGAGGTGATGAATCCCGAACCCATAGGCGATAAATTCAAGGCCTTTGGATGGGAGGTCATATCCATAGATGCCCATGATTTCAACCAGATAGAAGAGGCTGTGAAACACGCAGAGAACTTTAAGGGAAAGCCGACCGTGATTGTTGCCCGTTCAATTAAGGGTAAGGGTGTTTCTTATATGGAAAACCAGGCGGGTTGGCATGGCTCCGCGCCTAAGAAAGAGCAGGCGCAACAGGCCTTTGATGAGCTGGATGCCTGCCTTGCATCCCTGGAATGAGCCTTTTTCTTCTTTACCCCGGCTCAGGAACATAATAAAACTAGCTTGGAGGAATATAGCCATGGCAGAAAAAATAGCAACACGCGTAGCCTATGGAAAGGCGCTGGCCGAAATCGGCAGTGATGAAAATATAGTTGTTTTGGATTCGGACCTGTCCAAATCCACAAGAACCGATTTTTTCAAGAACGAATATCCCGACAGACACCTCAATATCGGGATAGCTGAAAGTAATATGATGGCTGTGGCCGCCGGGTTGGCTAGCTGCGGGAAAACAGTGTTTGCCAGTACCTTTGCGATATTTGCTGCGGGCAGAGCCTTTGATCAGATACGCAATTCAATATGTTATCCCAATTTGAATGTAAAGATTGGAGCGACCCATGCGGGTATTTCAGTGGGAGAGGACGGTGCTTCCCACCAGGCCATTGAAGATCTGGCGCTGATGCGTTCCATACCCAACATGACTGTGATTTCACCGGCAGATGGGGTATCAACAACTGCCCTGGTCAAACAGGCGGCCAAAATCAATGGTCCTGTCTATCTGAGGCTTGGAAGACTGGACGTTCCGGTGGTCTATCCGGAGGATGCCACCTTTGAGATTGGCAAGGGTGTGACAGTGAAACAGGGAAATGATATAACCATCATTGCTACCGGTTTGATGCTTGACATGGCCTTAACGGCGGCAAAAACCCTTGATGAACAGGGTGTCTCGGCACGGGTTATCGATATCCATACCATTAAGCCCATAGATGTGGACCTGATTGTTGCCGCCGCCAGGGAAACCGGCGCCATCCTCACCTGCGAGGAGCACAATATCCATGGCGGACTGGGAAGTGCAGTTGCCGAGGTGGTTGTAAGGAACCATCCGGTACCCATGGACATGGTGGGCATTGAGGATCAGTTCGGAAAATCCGGAAAGCCTGCCGATCTGCTGCCCATGTATGGACTTACTGCTGAAAACATTGTGGAAAAGGCAAAAGGATTGCTTGCAAAAAAACGAGGCTAAGATAAACCTGACCGAAAGAATCAGACTGCCAAACTGGCAGTCTTTTTTCAACTTTTCACCTCTGACTTCTCGCATCCATGCTGTCATTACGAGCGAACGAAGTGTAGCGTGGCAATCTCCGACCTCAAAGCCCTTCTTATATTCCCACCTCTAACCTCCCATATCCATACTGTCATCGCGAGTGAAGCGAAGCTGAGCGCGGCGATCTCCGACCTCAAAGCCCTTCTTATATTCCCACCTCTAACCTCCCATATCCAAACTGTCATCGCGAGTGAAGCGAAGCTGAGCGCGGCGATCTACGAGATTGCTTCGTCGCGTTGCTCCTCGCAATGACATATTAGAAGT
>JAAYTP010000079.1 GCA_012518025.1 Clostridiaceae bacterium | reverse complement strand
TTGTCCTTGCACTTGTCCTTAAAGTCGTCTACCATGACATGCTGTATCCTTACGACCTTGAAGGTGACACGGACAACCGATTTTTCAAGGAGTCTTTCATAGACGGGAACTCCGCATACAATGGTCTTGCACTGCAGGTCGTCAATCTCACCCTCTACAAAGGCTTCAATCAGTTCAGGGATATCTCCCGGGCAGACTTTCTCGCCTTCAGCAGGGCAGATCGGTACAAAGCCACCGAACGGAATCTTGGTGGTAAGGTGGAATAGAGGTCCGTTTACCGAGTCATCATGGACGTGTTCTACGGTCTTGTAGTTAATGTCTTTCCACAGGTAGGCATTGAAAATAACCTTTCCGGGAATGACCTTAACGTCATAAACCTCGATCCACTTTTTTATCTCCTTGATTTCAAAAATCGGCGGGCTCGGAGGAGAAACCTTTATCTCTTTCTCGATAAAGAATTGCTCACTGCCTACACCTACGACAACAGGCACCTGAAGTTCTTTCTTGCCCATATTTTCATCTCCTTTCTTTTTATGCTGCGGCTTTTCAGTCAGTCGAACAAGCCCAATACATATTATTCAGGCCAGTCCACTTTTGTTACGAGGAGAAAGCCCTCGTGAGTTTCACCATGTATATTGCTTTCAATTTGATAAACAATAGTTACAAACATCTTTATATAAGGAGATGAGAGCAATGGACAAATCAGGAATGAGAAGACCTGATCCTTCCGATCCCAAAGCCCATGGAACAGAGAATCACCAGCCCCAGCACTTTAAACGAAACGAGGAGCCGCCTGTACCAGAATTGCAGGGTCACGCCAAACACACAAAGCAAAAAGCCCGACCCATTAAATTTGACGGAAAGAAGCCCAATTCGTCACCTTAAGCTATGCAGATGCTTTCTGAACCTTCAGGGAAGAACGCCGCTGGCTAAAAACAGTCTCGGAGGTCTATGGAAAATTTAGGATCAGTGCTATAATATAAGTCAGATGTCCATATATGGAGGGTATGCTATGAGACAATACCGTTTTAGAACGAAGACATTTGTTTGGGCACTGATTCTTTCAATGATCCTGTTAATCCTGCCCGGGTGCGGCGAGACACCTCCAGTGGTTGTAGACGAAACACCCCCACCCTCTCAGAGCACTGCACCGGAGGAGACGTCCGACCCGCCTGAGGCAACCCAACCTGCCAAGACCACCCCTAAGCCCGGCCCCACCTTCGTGGATCTTAATGGAAACCTGAGGGTGGAGGGTGTTCAGTTGGTCAATGAAGCAGGTGATCCTGTACAGCTCAAGGGTGTAAGCTCTTCCGAAGTTGCTTCCTTTGGCTATCTGGTTACATACGAAGCTCTGACAAACATGCGGGATGACTGGGATCTTACGGTATTCAGAATAGCCATGTACACCGAAGATGCCACAGGATACGTGAGAAATCCCGGCGTGATGGAAACTGTAACCCGGATTATTGACCATTGCATAGATCTGGGCATATATGTGATCATCGACTGGCATATACTCTACGACAATACGCCCTTAAAATACAAGGATCATGCTGTTGAATTCTTCTCTGAGATATCCGCCCTATATGGGGATTATCCCAATATCATCTATGAAATTTGCAATGAACCCAATGGCCCCGACACCACCTGGGAAGGCCATATAAAACCTTATGCGGAGGAGGTCATACCCGCAATCCGCCAGAACGATCCCGATAACATCATTATTGTGGGTACGCCTACATGGAGTCAGGATGTGGATATTGCTGCGGATGACCCCCTACCCTGGGATAATCTCATGTATGCCTTGCATTTCTATGCAGGTTCCCACGGGCAGCCTCTCAGGGATAAAATCGACTACGCCCTTTCCAGGGGATTGCCCATATTCGTAAGTGAATGGGGCAGCTGCCTCAACACCGGAGACGGCCCCACATTTCATGAAGAATCCATGGAGTGGATCAAATACCTGGATGAACGGATGATAAGTCATGTGAACTGGGCGTTCAGCGTAAAGCAGGAAGGCGCATCCATCCTGCGGCAAAAGATTGATGCAAAGGCTAAGTGGACAGATATAGACCTTACAGAAGGCGGATTGTTTGCCAAGTATGCCATCAAGGGCACGAAAGAGACGGTTCTCTTCGCCGATGGTTTTGAAACAAAAACCTTCTCCCATGGAAAATGGAAAAGAGATAATACCACCTATGAGTCTGAGAACCCATACAAGGGAGACTACGGAGCATCCATCGGCAAGGATGGTTTCCTTGAAAGGGCCGTTACCTCTGTACCTTATGAAAAACTTAAGCTTCATCTCGCCTATAACTTTGCAGGCGGAAAACCGGGGGATACAGTTAAGATCGACTGGTTTAACGGAACCGACTATATACCCGTCACCGAACTACCCCTGGTTGAGGGATGGACCGAACTTGATGTGGAACTTCCCGACAGCGCCTCGGGAATCAGGGATTTCTCGGTCAGGATTTCGGCCGCTGTGGCCGATGAAGAAACCAGGGTTCTGGTGGATGAAGTATGGCTGGCCGCAGAGAAAAAGTAATAAGCAATATTCGTGAATAGTGCTGCATATTTCACAAAGATAACAGGAGGATGTTAGACATGGCGAAAACCATTAGAAAAGCACATATATCAGGATTGGGGGCTGTAGGCAGTGTTTATGCCTCCATTCTCTACGGGTATGACAGGGAGTCGGTAAAAGTAATTGTGGATGCTGAAAGAGCAAGCCGGTACCAGGCACAGGGTGTTACCGTAAATGGAAAAAAGTATGATTTTGATTATGTAATCTCCCAGACCCCGGCCGAACCCGCGGATCTGATTCTTATTGCCGTCAAAGGCAATCAGCTTGAAGAATCCATTGAATCCATCAGGCCTTTCGTGGGTGAGAATACCATCCTGATGTCACTCCTCAACGGTATCAGCAGCGAGGACATTCTGGCAGGTGAATTTGGCGATGCCCACATACTCCACGCCTTCGTGGTGGGTACTGATGCCATCAGGGAGGGGCTGGACACCAGGTACGGCAATAAAGGTAAAATTGTTTTCGGCCACAGGTACCAGGCTGATTCAGCCGATGTACAGGCAGTAAAAGCCTTCTTCGACCGGACCGGCGTCCCCTATTCCAATCCATCCGACATCATGAAGGAACAGTGGTGGAAGTTCCTTATGAATGTGGGCATCAATCAGACCTCTGCCATACTGAGAGCGCCCTATAAGGTCTATCATAGCGTTCAGGAAATACGGGATCTTATGATGAGCGCTGCAAGGGAAGTCATACCCATAGCCCAGAAGGAAGGCATCAACCTCAATGAGGAGGATATAGCGAATTTCCTGGAAATCATCGACACCCTCTCACCCGACGGCAAAACCTCCATGCTCCAGGATGTGGAGGCGGGAAGAAAAACAGAAGTGGAATTATTTGCTCAGACCGTTATACAGCTTGGGCAGAAACATGGCATTCCCACTCCTGTTAATGAGGTGTTGTTCAGGATGATCCGCACCATTGAGCAATCCTACCCTACCCAATCCTGATCTCGGTATCGGATCCATCCAACTCAAAATTCCAGGCTTGATCCTTGTACACGCAATCTGAAGATACGAGATCCTGATCCAGCCCGTAGACAGCTGCAAAGGCTTGTTTTAAGCCATTAGCATAACCCTTCTCCAGGCTTTTCACAGTGAACCGGAAGGCTCTGGGGGAGGGGGAGTTCTGTGTAAAGCGACGGAGATTATAAGCTCCATAATGATAATCCATGGTAAGGCCATCATCCTCATACAGGATGAAGTCGCCTTCCGGTCCGGCATAGATCTCTATCCACAGGGTGCCAAAGTCCATGGATTGGGTACTGGAGGCACTTCGTGCCATAGGAATAATGGCACCTTCACGGACAAAGAGTGGTATACGGTCCAAGGGAGCATCGGCAATTATGAATCTGCCACCTTCCAGCCGCTCTTTGGTGTGAAAATCGTACCACCCTCCCCTGGGCAGATAAACCATGCGCTTTCTGTCACCGGGACGAGTAACTGGTGCCACCATGATCTCCCTGCCAAACATGAATTGGTCATTTATACCGTAAACATTATTGTCATCCTGAAAATCGAGGATAAGAGGTCTCATGACAGGCAATCCTGTTTCGCAGGCATGTCTGAATTCGCTGTAGAGGTATGGCAGAAGCTCATACCGCAGCCGGATGGCTTTTTGTGCTATTCTCTCGGTCTCGGAGTCAAAGGACCATGGTTCATGATCCTGCGAGTCCTTGTCGGAATGGGCTCTGAAGAAGGGAGTGAATGCGCCCAGCTGAACCCAGCGTGCATAGAGCTCCGAGCTGCTATTACCCTGGAACCCCCCTACATCTCCTCCCACAAAGGGAATGCCGGATAATCCAATATTCAGGTGCATGGGTATTGACGATGCCAGGTGCTCCCACCAACTGTGGTTATCCCCTGTCCAGACTGCAGCAAAGCGCTGTATGCCGGCATAGGCTGATCTTGTGACAATAAACGGACGCTCCTTGGGTTTCAATACCCTAAATCCTTCATGGGTGGCTCTGCACATGAGGAGCCCATAGGCATTATGGCATTTGGAGAAGGGTTGGGGCTTTCCGTCAAAATCCATCATAAGGTCATTGGGCACCGTCATCATGATACGGTTCTGTGCTTCTGAAGAGAAGTCGCTGGGCTCATTCATATCATTCCATATCCCGGAAACGCCCACGTCAAACAGGTTTGAATGCTTCAACCCCCACCATTTCCGGGTTTTATCCCTGGAGAAATCGGGGAATGCAGCCGTCCCGGGCCACACCTTCCCATGGTAGATCTCGCCTGTGGGGAATTTGCAAAAATGTCCCTCCCCCACACCCTCCATGTATACAGGATAATCAGAATCCTTCCTGATTGCGGGATCCACAATCGTGACCACCCTGAATCCCTGTTCCTTCAGCTCCGCCAGCATTCCTTCAGGATCCGGGAACCGGTTTGAATTCCAGGTGAAGATGCGGTATCCATCCATGTAGTCAATATCAAGATAGATCACATCACAGGGTATTTGCCTTGTTCTGAAGGTTTCAGCAAGTTCCATAACCCTCTCCTGGGGATAGTAGCTCCATCGGCATTGCTGAAAGCCAAGGCTCCAGATGGGGGGCATCTCCATGCGCCCCGTCAGCATGGTATATTGCTGGATAACCTCAGCTATGGATTGGCCATTGATGATATAAAGATCAAATTGATTATCTTCAACCGTGATGGTAAGCCGTTCTCTGTCCTCATACCCCAGATCGAACTCCAGGCGGGCGGTGGAATCCACAAAAAGGCCGTAAGCCTTCTCACCATCAAAGCCGATCATAAAGGGAATGCTCTTGTACAAGGGATCCTTGTCAGGAGTGTGCAAAGGGTCATCGGTATTCCACATGATATAACGTCGTCCCCTTTTATCAAGAAAGCCCGTTTTCTCACCAAGGCCAAAGAACATCTCGGTCTTGTTAATCCTGTTTGAAATAGATATGGCCTTTCCCACCTTGTGAAAGGTCTCATCCATGTCCAATATGGGATAGTTGTGTTGATTGGTAACCAGAAGACAGGTTTTGTCCTTCCTGAAACCGATGGCCAACGAGCTGTTCTTAACGGAAACGATGCCTTGCTCGCTGGATAGCTTCAAACGGTTGTCAGGCCTTGCGATCACGGCAAGGGATTCAGAATCGGAGAAATCCCCTGTTGTTAGGGTTATCCTCAGGATCCCTTCTCCATAGGATTCAATCCTCGCCCTTCCCCTTTCAAAGTTGATAAATGCCTTATTGTTCTCCAGACGATAGTCGGTAACCCTACCGGCTGATATTCTTCTCGGAACATCTCTTGTTTCCCAACTGTTGGCCATCACCATACTCCTATCTGTTCATGATATTGTCCGACACCCTATACCCTCTCAAGTCTTTTATTCTTATGAAGATGGATATTATTTAAAAAATTGAAGACAATCTCATTAAATAGATCAGGCTCCGCCAATGACAGACCATGGCTGGCTCCCAAAACCATATACCCCATACAGTTCCTGTTAGCACCAACCATATCCTCCGCCGAAGCCCGCATCCTGCCCAGTTCCTTCGTCCCTGCCAGTATGAGAGTCCGAATACTTGAGTTGGCAAATGAGTCGGGCAGTATGTAACTCATATTAGACTCCATCACACGCATGAAATTGTCCCTGGTTAATTTAAGTGAGTCCTGATAATATTGATCCCGGTATTCCTTAGAAATACATAAGCTGTTGGCCTGCCATTTGGAAAACCATTTGACCCGTGACAGTCCGAAAGACATTTTAAGAAGGGAAAGCAAAAAATATTTCCCGGTGTTCATGGGGCGTACCATAGCGCTGAGGATAACTGCAGACTCAACCTTTTCCGGCCACCTGCTCATGATCTCTACCACAAGCTGAGCACCTAAAGAAAAACCCACCAGGTTGACCTTTTCAGATCCCACCGCATCTCTTACCGCCGTCAGAACCTTTGAGGCAGCATCGTTTATCGATATGAAAGGGATTTCTGCGCTTCCACCATGACCGGGCAGATCGGGAATAATCACGTGGTAATCTTTGAAGAATTCGGCCTGCCTGTCCCACATCCAGCCGGCAACGCCGCCGCCATGGATAAACACCAGCGGTGGACCCCTCAATTCACCTGTTCGCCTCACAAAAAGGTCCATACCTGCTCCTTTCGAAAAAAGGAAATAAGCCCCTGTGAAACGGCGCAATACGCCAACCGTTCCCAGTTTCTACTATATTAATATAACAAATACAGGTGGGAAGTAAAGCAGAGTTTTCGCCGAACGGGAACTATAAAAGAATAATTCACAGAAGCTAAGGCAGACATTGCATCAGGCGCGGATTCTTTTATAGGCGTTCACTATCTCCTTGTACCTGCCGTAAACCTCATCCACAATGCTCTCCCAGTTTCTATACAGGGTTTCATGAGCCCTTTCCCCGATCCTTGAAAGGTCGGATTGGTGAACTGCATCATAGATTCTCCGGGATATGGCTTCCGGGCTGTTATCCGACAGCAGGCCGTTCTCCCCATCAATAATACCTTCCGCTGTGTTCGAGCCCTTTATCAGAAGAGGGGGGCATTTCTGGGATGCCGCCTCCTGCACAACAATGGAAGCATTATCGTATACCGACGGGAACAGTAACAAATCAGCCCTGCAAAAGAGGGATTTCAGATAATCCCTGTCATAAACAGGCCCCAGGAAGATAACGCGGTCAGTGAGATTCAGTTCCTCCACCATCCTCTTCAGTTCTTCTTCGGCATGCCCCATGCCTGCAATAAGCATTTTATAGTCCATTCCCATGCTCCTGAGAAGGTCGAGGGCATTGATCAGTACTTTCAGGTTTTTCTGCCAGACAAGCTGACCCACAAACAGAAATACAAGTTCTTCAGGCTTCAAATTCAGTTTTTCATTGACCATATGGCCTGCAGCTTTTCTGTCCTCGGCAGTTTCGTATTCCGTTCCGTTATTAACTACTTCTATATGACCTTTGTAGCCATACTCCCTCAATGTACCAGCGGTGGCATTATTGACTGTCCAGACAAAATCTGCTGAATTGTAGAAGTCGACAATCACGGATACGCCGATCTTTGCGGCACTCTCGAATTTCAGGGACTCCAGCAGATCATCATAGTATTTGGAATGGAAGGAAGCGACAACAGGTATCCCACGCTTGTGGGCAATGTTCATGGCAATTCTGCCCGCACTGAAGGGGGAATGGGCATGAACAATATCAAAAGGTATACTCTTTATCCTCCGCATGAACTGAATATCCAACGCCGGTACCCCCGTGCGGTATGGCGGCCTTGTAGGTACACTGATGGAATGATACCGCAGAACCTCATACTCCTCTTTGTCAACATAGTTTGGGAAATGAGGTGTTATAACATAGCTGATACCGTATTTCCTGTTTAGCCAGCAGGCATAGTTTCTGACCACATTGGTTACCCCATCCATGATGGGGTTGAATGCCTCGTTAAACTGCCCAGTAATCAGACCCATGCAGATACCTCCAAAAACACTTTGACAACCTGACACATTTTTTATACTACATATAAGTCAAATCAAATGAAGTCATATAAATTTCGGGATAATATTCCACCAAAACTATTATATACTCCTGTCCCGCTTACCTTCAAGTTTACACGCCAGTTTTAATGCCATTCTAATACAAGGTGTACGACAGCTCAATTGGACGGGACAGGAACGGCAGAGCCCATCCTTGGCTCGTATGGATCCTGGGGCAGGGGAATCTTCGACTTGACACCTGATTTGAAGGAGCCCGTCCATTCAGGCTGAGGAGGTTGACGGTTTTCCTTCAGCATCTGCTGCCACTCCTCATCGGTAAGTCTTGTATCACTCACAAACTCGTAGTAATCAAAGACTGCTCCGCGAGT
Source organism: Clostridiaceae bacterium (assembly GCA_012518025.1). Lineage (GTDB taxonomy): Bacteria > Bacillota > Clostridia > DSM-8532 > DSM-8532 > Thermoclostridium_A. The sequence continues at coordinate 36,324 of JAAYTP010000079.1, read as the reverse complement.
CAGGTATAATTCACCCTCTATGGGCACCACAACAAAGATCTCGGCTGCCAGTCCCACTGCTTCCTCTAGATAGGCTCCGGACGTGGTATGCACATCGGCTACAACTGCCATATTCTTGTCGGTTTCAGATGTAATCTCAAACCATCTCATGCCGCCGTCGGCCATGGAGCTTGTGAGAAATTCCAGGGTAGCCCCGTATGCTAAAAGTTTGTTATGCTCCTCCTCTGACAGAGCTTCATTATTGAGTTCCTTGATGGAACAGGTGGTTAAGAAGTCAAGAAGCTCTTCAAAGGCTTCCATCCGCGTCTGAAGGCCTTCCGGCAGGATACCCCTGGCAGTCAGATTCTCTCTTGAATAACGCGTCAGCCACAGTAGTCTCTGGTAGAGTTCCACATTGGGCTCCACATAGCTCTTCACCACGGGAGGAGGCCAGTCGCCACCGCCCTCCGCACCGCTCTGTTTGCCGTAGAGTATGGTATCATGGCGTAGCTCGCTCCAGCTTGCCAGGGCTGTACTGAGGGACTTATCCTCCCAGGCCTCATTGGTCATGAAGGATGGATATCCCTCTCCAAAGGAGGTCAGAAGCGCCTTGAGTGTCCAGAGCCAGCCGTAATACATATTGGACTGCCATGTTTCTTCGGAAAGCTCTGAAAACTTCTCTTTCACTTCATAGAATCTCTCAAGATATTCAGGCCACTGTTCCGCCACTTTGTAGTCCTGGATCAGGTAATCATAGGCTTTTTCAGATCCCAGCACAGCCATCACATCAAGGCCAGAGGGCATAGGTCTCTTAAGTGGCTCAACCAGAGTCTGCAGAATCTCCGAATCAGGGATGTAACGCTGTCCCATAAAGCGGAACTGCTTGCCAGTAGGAGCATCTGCCGATATCCATTGCTGTTGTATCTGAGGTTCGGGCAGATTCTTAGCTTCCTCCAAAAGTTTCTGAGTTTTGTCCTCATCCAGGAAGGTATTCAGATCGGGATCCTCCCCAAACACTTTTATCAAGAGATCCTTATAATCATAAACCGTCAGATCATCGGCACTCCCCACATAAAACACAGTGGGATCGTAGATGTTCTCCCAAAGCTCCAGATCGGGCACCTGTCCGCTCCCCATGAAAAGGGCATAGGTCATCAATAGAGCCCGGCAGGTGGCTTCCTCATCCAGAAAAACTTCACCCTCATTCTCCTCAAGCAGTGGGTGGGGTACCTGTCCATACCACATCATAGCCTTGAAAAACTTTTCAAGTTCCTCGCTTCGGGTGTAATGCCCTCTTGGCTTGTATTGACTGTAATCCATATCAAATCCGAATAGGGGTGATTCCTGAAAACCTGGTGCATCCAGCATGAGGGCATATTCGGCATTGGCGTAATCCACGGCTTCATCCGGCACATGCCCGGCTATCTCCCCGCCGAGAGCCAGGTGGGCGACCGAGAAAAAAGCGATGTTCTTTAAGGCCTGTTCCCTGACCCGTGGATTCTTGATGCTCTCATACAGATATACAGATTTATCCAGCATGCTCTGAGTCAGTATTCCAAGATCGCCCAATAACTGTTGAGCTTCGAGGGTTCTCAGTGAATAGTCAAAAAACACATGATATACCTGAAGTACAGAATCTGTTGAAATAAAGCTGGGGAGCATGTAATACTCGTTGAGTTCGTAGATGTAAAAGAGCTGCTCCTGCTGCCCGGAAGTCACAACAAACCCGTTTTTTGCAAGCATTTCCCGCTGCTCCTGGGAAAACTCGCCGAACTGCTCCAGATTGACTATGTTGGAGAGCTGAATATCAGTACTGTATGCGGGCACCCGGCATTCAAAGGAAGGAAGCTCGTAAGCTGACGGGATGTATTTTCTTACCCTCTCCTCAGAAAAGACGGGTTTTGCATATGGCCCAGAAATGTTTTCACCGTTAGGTTCCCCATCGTCCTGATCGCCGCCGGATCCAACCGCAGGAGTAATTACAGGGGGTGATGTTGAGCTTTCAATGTCGGTTTCATGAGGTTTTTTTGATTCATCCGTATTGGTGCGCACGGTGCAGCCGGCAGTCAGGGCTGTAAACAGATACAGGATGCATACCAGCAGGTACATGCTTCTTTTCAATTTCATGATTAACATCTCCTTCATTCGAGAGTCAAAATGCCCTGTTCATAACACAGAGCAACCCTCTTCAGCCTTCGGTTATCCGTGACTACCAGGGCCGACGGTTTCGTACCGTCAGAATAGCCAGCTTTAAGTTCCTTTATATCCTGAAAACCTTGGCTCTGGCAGAGTCCTTCAAAACCAAAACCCTTCCATCCATATATATTCAAAACCTTCCTGCCATCCACCAGATACTCAATGGCTAACAGTTCATCCCTGCCATCGCCGTCAAGATCGGAAAATACATAATCCTCAAATGGCTTTGACAATCTGGTACCCAGCCATACCGGGTAGAGACCTTTATCAGTAAGTCGAAAAATAAAAGGCCGCTTATTCATTTCCGGATCGGTACGAGCTGTGGTATAAACACCGATGGACAATTCCCATTCTCCATCCCCATCGATATCGGCCGTCTGCACCTTCCAGGGCTTCATGGCTGACAGGTCAAAACGCATGATTTCACTTCCGCCTTCAATGATGGCCAGATATCTTCCAAAGGGGCCATAACCACCTTCAAGTCTTATGGTTTCGGCTACCCCATTATGGTTGAGATCTGCCACGCAGCTGCTAACAACACGTTTGCCCAAAGAACCTCCAAATAGAAGGCCGATTGCCGGAATCAGCAATACCAAAAGCAAAACCCGGCATGAATGTCCATTCATATGAGTTTCCATATCCTTGTAGTATTATAACCAGTATAAGCCAATTCCAAGATATCACAGCTTCCCCAGGCAGTCAAAAGAAATGACGGAAATAAAAGGGTGACACCAACCCGCTATTCCACAGCCTTCAAAGAGCTCACCATATCGATGCTCCCGACCCTCCGCGACATCATCAGGCTCACCGACATGGACAACACGAGGGTTCCTGTAATGCACAGGATGAGAGTACCCGATCCGACCTTGGCCATCATGTCAATTGAATCTGAAAGGGTTGACACCATATATGTGATAAGAGCATAACCGCATGGTATGCCGATCAGAATCCCGGCGACGGTGAGCCAGATATTCTGTTTGCTCAGGAGGGAGCGTATTTGCTTGGGGAAAAAGCCCAGAACCCTCATTGTGGCCAGTTCGCGAATACGCTCTGTGAAAGACAGGGCTCCAAGATTGTACAGAACCACAGACCCCAGAATAACAGCAGCCAGGATGAGTATTCCCACAAGCATCTGCATGCTATCAAGTGTTTTTTCAAGACCTGCTCGCATCTCTTCCTTGCTCTTTACATCCTTGACACCTGGCATTTCAACAGCATCGGAGCCATTCCCGGAGATTAGCATGGCGGAGGGCTCCATGGTCTCAGACAGAGCTTCAAAAGTATCTTTAGTCATGGTTATTCCCTGTCCCGCTGGACTTCTGTAGATTGCCGTAACCCTGGATTCGTACCATTTTGTATCGCCGGACATTCGCCACTTAAACTCCTCTCCCACTTTTATATCCAGCAGCTCCGCCATTTTGTAGGACATGGCAACCCCGCTGTCGGGAAGATCTATAGGGTTTTGGTCAGGATCCTGAAACCTTAGCTGATCTCCAGGTTCGGCCACGGTCAGGAAACCAGCCTTTTCCTTGGCGTCCTTTCTGAATTCAACTGCCGATTCCTGGATCAGCTGTCCGCTATACCTCTGCTCTAAGGCATAAATCTCGTCACTTTGGATATCCTCTTTCAGATTGATTTTGTATTCATAGATATGCAAATCCTGATACATCCATGTTCCCAGGCCATTTATGGTATCCTGTATTCCCAAGGCACACAGAAGGAGGGTCATACACCCTGCCACCCCTGTTACCGCCATGGCTGACCGGACTCTGCTTCTCAGGATGTCACGGATATTCCATTGAGCAGAAAAACCAAGTTTATACCAAACGGCTCTCTTTTCCAAACGGGTGTGACGCCCTGTTCCGGGTGGTTTTGGCCTCATACACGCAGCTGGAACATCTTTAAGCTCCCTGCGGCATGCAAAATAACTGGAGGCACCACAACAGAGGACGGCAATGGTCACCACGGTAAATGCTTCGGGTGTTAAAACTGCATACCAGGCAGGCAGGTAATAGATAGTACGCTGCATTTCAAACAGGATGGGAGGCACAATCAGCGGACCGATCAACAATCCCAAAAGCCCTCCTGCAAGCCCTATCCAAACGCCATAGGAAACATAATGGAACAGTATTTTCCTTCTGCTAAACCCCATGGCCTTCAGGGTACCTATCTGTATCCTCTGATTACCCGTCATTCGAACCATGGTAGTGAGCATGGCCAGTGCCGCTATAATGAAGAACACAATGGGGAACACATTCCCCATGGCCTTGTTCTGACGGATTTCCATGTCCATCATGGATGTACTGATATGGGTTTCGTGTGTCAGAAGCAGGCTGTAATCCCCTTCGAGAAGATTCTCCAGTTCGGTTCTAACCTTCTTTTCATCAGCTCCGGAATCCAGCCTGATCAGCAACTGATTGTATGGCAGGGGCAAGGCGTGGTGAAGAGCCTTTCTTGGCATGAAAGCAAATCCGAAATTCTCTGGCTGAGGAAAGAGCTGGGACTCATCCCTTGCACAATAAATGTATTCCGGGTGCATGATAAGACCCAGGACTTTTTTCTCAACAGTGATACCACCAATCTCTGCCTGAATCACATCACCCACACCAATGCCGTGGGCCTCAGCAAAAAAACAGTCCAGCCATATTCCATCCTTTGAAAGATCAAGGGGTTGACCTGCCACCGGATGGGGCTTTGATATTTCATTGTTCTCAACGATATGTATCCTTAAGACAGGCTTTTTTCCAGAGGTCATCACCGCATCAGCGATAAAGCGGCGGGATGTAGCCTCAACTCCAGAAATTTCAAATACCTTCGTCAGGTCTGCCTCTGAGAAATCCTCTCCCATGAGCCAGAGATCGGGAAGGCGATTTTCTTCATAATAACGGTCTCTCTCGTACTTCATGCCATTCCACTCTGCGTTGATTCCGGCAAAAACCGCAACACCCAGCACGGACATCAGAAAGATTGCAATGAATTGAGACAGATTCTGCCGCATGTCCCTGAGCATCTTTTTAAAGAGCATCACCAGTTTACCTCCTCCACTCCCACAGGTGACGGATTCCTGACTTCATCAACTATTTTTCCGCTCCTCATCCAGATAACCCTGTCAGCTGCAGGGGCAAGAGCGGAGTTATGGGTAACTATGATCACGGTGTGACCCTGCTGCCTGCTCATCCTTTGGAGCAGGGAAAGGATGACAACACCTGTTTCACTGTCAAGAGCTCCTGTAGGCTCGTCGCATAAAAGGAGTGTAGGATTTTTACAGATTGCCCTGGCGATGGAGACTCTCTGCTGTTCTCCCCCTGAAAGCTGTGCGGGGAACTTGCTCATATGTTGACCCATTCCAACCGAAGCAAGTATCTCTTTTGCATCCAGTGGATTCTTGACTAGTTCACCAGTGAGTGCCACATTCTCATAGACCGTGAGAGTAGGTATCAGGTTATAAAACTGGAAGACAAATCCGACATGATCGCGCCTATATTCGGTGAGCCTTGTTTCATCATACTCCGAAATATCATGCCCGTTGATCAGGATTGATCCGGAAGTAACCCTGTCCATGCCTCCCAGAAGATTGAGCACGGTACTTTTCCCTGCCCCACTGGGACCCAGGATAACCGTGAACTCCCCCTTATGTATCTCAAAGTTGATGTTGTCTGCAGCACGCAGCCGGTATTCACCTGTGACATATTCCTTGGTTACGTTCTGAAAGCGTATGAGAGGTTCCACTTCTGGTCTCCTTCCTAGATATTGCTCAAAACTTCGGGGCTGACTCCAAGCAGTCGCGAAATTAAATCCAAAAGAATATCGGGCTTAAGATAATCTCTGTTGTGGATATGGTCGTCTTCTCCGTGGATTAACCCAAATATGCCGAACACAAGGAAAGCCGAAGTCATTTGAGGGTCTTTGATACAGATAATTTTCCGTCCATTCATCTCCTCTAATAGATTGGCTATGGGTTCTATTAAGGCTCTTGCTACGTGGAGTGATAATCGGGTATGCATATCCATGAACTCCGCTTGATGGAATTCCTCTATAAAGGCGCTGTCTGACATGGGTAATACATTGTTCGATACTTCACTAATCTTCTCCAGACGGCTTTTGAAGGTCAGGGATCCATCCTGAATAATGGCAATGAGCTTTGCTGCAAATTCATCGGTAAGCCTCTCCAGAACCGCCCTGAAAACCTCATCTTTTGATTTGAAATAGTAATAGAAAAGGCCCTGCGCCACATTGATCTGCTGAACAATATCGCTGACAGAGGTATTCTGATAACCTTTGGTCAGAAATAACTCCATGGCTGCATCCAGTATTTCATTTTTCCTTTCGGCAGGGGTTTTTGATATGCGTGTCATGATACTCACTCCCTTTGTTTCCATTATAATCCACCGACTGACGTTCAGTCAATAGAAATTTATAAGTTACTACACCTCTTAAAAAATAGAGTTCGTCCCATGTTTCATCATAATTATCCAACTTGGAATCTTCAGTTCTTTGAATGGAGAAAAAAAGGCGTAAATGGGTGAGAACACCCAATTACGCCATAAAGAACCTTCCCAGATCTTCCACTGTTTCCACCAGATATGTGGGATTCTCCCTCTGGAGAACCTCAACGGGACCATATCCATAGAGTACAGCAATGCAGTCAATTCCCACTTTTCTTGCACCCACTACGTCGAATATGGTGTCCCCTACCAGCACGACTCCTTCGTATTGGCTGATATTAAGCTCATCCAGACAGTTCAATACAACCTTATCCTTACTGGCACTGCTACCGTCCATATTGCTGCCCGCAATCACCGTGAAGTAATCCGCCAGATGCAAATACTCCAGTATTTCCTTAGCTAAAACTGTTGCCTTGGAGGTTGCCACGGCCAGTGTTTTCCCCTTGGATTTCAGGCTTTTGATCAGCTCGGGTATCCCCGGATAAGCTGTATGCTCGTACATACCCTTTTCAATATAATATTTACGGTATATTTTTATGATCTCCTCGGTCTTTTCGTCGTCAAACCCGCAATGATTCTTAAAGGAATGCTTGATAGGCGGACCAACAAATTTTTTAAGGCTGCTCAGATCCCTTACTCCCATACCAAAAGCTGTAAGAGCATGATTGACCGAACGGACTATGCCATCCATGGAGTCAATGAGCGTTCCGTCCAGATCAAATAGTATGGTTTGATAATCCTTCTTTTTCTGCAATATGTTCACACCTCAAGTACTATTTTATGTCGTATAATTAATTCCCAACCCGTATCAGCAGTATCCATTGTGATATAAGGGAGTATACCTCGGATTCAACCTTAGTACTCACTATCCTTCAGGATTACATCATGAGCACCACCCTCAATCAGGCTGGTGGAAGATACAAGAACGATCCTGGCGGTCTCCTGCAACTGCCTGATGGACTTGGCTCCGCAGCTGGACATGGTTGACCTGATCTTGTTCAGCGTAACATCCAGGTTATCCTTCAGTTTGCCAGCATAAGGTACATAACTGTCCACTCCCTCTTCAAACTTCATGTTGGTGTTTCCACCAAGATCATAGCGCTGCCAGTTCCTCGCACGGTTGGAACCCTCGCCCCAGTACTCCTTAACATAGCTGTTGCCCCTCTTAACTTTTTTGGTGGGGCTTTCATCAAACCTGGCAAAGTATCTTCCCATCATGATAAAATCGGCACCCATGGCCAGGGCAAGGGTCACATGATAGTCGTGTACGATTCCGCCGTCTGAACAGAGGGGGATATAAATACCGGTTTTCTTATAATACTCGTCTCTTGCCTTGGCTACCTCAATGACAGCACTTGCCTGCCCGCGCCCTATACCCTTTTGCTCACGGGTAATACAAATGGAACCACCGCCAATACCCACCTTCACAAAATCGGCTCCCGATTCTACCAGATACATGAAGCCTTCTCGATCAACCACGTTGCCGCCGCCAATCTTGACATCCGGGTATTTCTTCTTTACTGTTTGGATGGTTTCCCTCTGGAATTCGGTAAACCCGTCCGAGGAATCCACACAGAGGATATCCACTTCAGCATCCAGCAGGGCAGGCACTCTTTCGTTATAATCCCTGGTATTGATTCCCGCTCCAACCACCAGTCTCTTTTTGGAGTCCATAAGCTGTGAGGGATTCTGCTTATGGTCGTCATAGTCCTTTCGGAATACAAGATATTGAAGTCTTTGATCCTTGTCGATTATGGGAAGGCTGTTGAGCTTGTGCTCCCAGATGATATCGTTGGCTTCACTCAGGGTGATACCCACATACCCAACGATGAGATCTTCGAAGGGGGTCATGAAATCTGCCACTTTTTTGTCCATAGGATCCCTGGTCAGGCGGTAATCCCTTCCGGTGACAATTCCCAGAAGTTTGCCCGTGGCTGTTCCATCATCGGTTACCGCAATTGTGGAATGCCCTGTCTTTTCTTTGATGGCCAGTACATCCCTCAGTGTATGATGCACCGAAACATTGGAGTCACTGACCACGAATCCTGATTTATGTTTTTTAACCCTTCTGACCATTTCGGCCTGATCCTCAATGGATTGTGAACCATAAATAAAGGAAAGCCCACCGCATTTGGCCAGTGCAATTGCAAGTGTATCATTGGAAACCGCCTGCATAATAGCGGAAACAATTGGAATATTCAGTTGAATGGAAGGTTTCTCGCCTTTAGCAAATTTAGTGATGGGTGTTGCCAGATCAACATTCTCAGGCATGCAGTCCTTAGTGGTTAGATTTGGCAATAACAGATATTCACTGAAAGTTCTTGAGATATCCGAGTAAATGGTAGCCATGATAATCTCCTCCCCTACATAATGAATGGTTAGCCTATAAATTTCAACTATTTTAATATAAGTCTCCAAGGGATGTCAACCTTATTTTATCATCCAATATCAACGATCCGCTGGTAAATCTGAGCCTGGATAATGCAAGGCACTTTCTGGGCAGGATGATCCGAAACACGGCCGCCTGGCTCCCAGGCTGGAAGATTTAGATTCTTATTTTCTGAAACCGCCAAACATCCTGCGGCGTGTATCATCCTGATCCACAAAAGGTATCCTGTAGGCTTTTTTCGCGGGGAAAATGCCTGCATGAGCTGCTTTTACCGATTCGATGGAATAGAAAACCTTGGAATCTGCTTGTTCTATTATGGCCACAGCCTCATCCAGATCCTTTCTCCGTATCAGTGAAAATAACAGGGTGACCTCCTTGGTGGATCCCCTGCCTTCGACGGCGGTTACACCGAAGCCCGCTTTTATAAGCTTTTCCATCAGACTTTCTTTTCCAGGGTTCTCTTTGGGGACGAATATTCTGAGCACCAGAAATCCAATAGCCAGTTTTTCTTCCACCATGATGCCAAAATAGGTGCCCAGAGCAAATCCCAGTGCATATGCAATATAGCAGAGTGGATTATTCAGATTTTGCATGATCTGGCTTATAACCACAATCCAAATAAGTACCTCAAAAAAGCCCAGGATGGGTGCGACAAACCGGCTTCCTCTAGATACGAGGATGATGCGTACCGTTCCTAAAGTTACGTCCACCATGCGCGACAGAATGATAATTATGGGCAATACAACCCAGGAAAACAAATCACTGGATAAAAAGTCCGTCAAAACCTCTCCCCCCAAATCCCATTGACATAAAAATCGGTCTATATCCAAATACATGTCTATATTTATGCTTACCCAGGAAACAGAAATGATTCACACAAACCAGTCGCTATCTCCACTAAGAAAGACCATGGACAGATAAATACAATACCATAAAAAAGGACGGGCAACAAGCTTTATGCGCATCTGCCCGATCCCTCCTGACCGCTTTTCTATGCAGTATCTCTACTTCTCCACCGCCCTGTCCAGAGCTTTAATGACCAGCAGGGCAATAACCCCGCCTATGGCGGCTGTCACAAGCTGGGGCCAGCTGAAAGCTGCGATCATGGCTGTTGCCTTCTGGGCGGGTATCCCCATCCAATTCACAAAAAGATTAACTCCTGCAAAGAGAAACGCAAACTTAAGGACGGCTCCGGCTCCAATACCCAGTATCTGGTTTTTCTTGATCAATACAAATAACAACACCAGTATAAAATTGCCAATGGCCACAATGGGCGCAAAGGGCAGCGGCATGGTGGCGCCGGTCAAAATAGCCCCGAAAGGTGCCAGAATAGCAACAGCTGCCCCTCCCCATAATCCCGTGGTTGCAGCGGCAATCAGAAGACAGGCATTGACAAGCGATCCTGTGATGAACTGGTTGAACTGACCCAGAGGGATGGCTCTTCCAATGGTCTGGAACACTATTGTTAATGCCAGAAGAATAGCGGTTCTGGTTATGAATCGAATTGAACTTTTCTTGTCTGCCATTTTCAACCTCCACTATACACTCAGGGCATGTCTTATTTCAGCTCTTTATATCGCTGGATCTTCCTGGTGGTTGTTTTAGCGAATTCTTCATCCCGGAGTTCAAAGTTCCTGATGTACTTATACAGCACCAGCTGCTTGTTCACATTCTTGACCTCGTTGCTGATTACATCATGGGCAGTATTTCCCGGAGCAGTGCCGCCTTTTATCGCATCATCAATTTTATCGTAATCGGGAACAATGATGGCATGAACAACCACATCATCATCCTCGCCTTTGTTTCCGTATACCAGGCACTCCTTGATATATGGGCTTCTTCCCAGAATGGTCTCAATTTCCTCAGGGAAGATGTTCTTTCCGTTTTTGGTGACAATAACATTCTTTTTTCGTCCGGTAATGTGGAGGAACCCGTCTTCATCAAAGTATCCCAGGTCACCTGTGTAAAACCAGCCATCCCGTATGGCCTCTTTAGTAGCCTCTTCGTCTTCGTAATATCCCAGCATAACCGAGGAGCCCTTGCATATGATCTCACCGATGCCATCAGAATCAGGATTGGCAATATCCACCTCCAGGTTGGGCAGGGGAAGCCCGGCTGCATCGTCCTTATAGCAGATATCACGGTTTAAAGCCACAATGGGTGAACACTCTGTAAGGCCATAGCCCTGAACCAGGGTTATTCCAAGATCCCTGAAACCTTTGGCTACATGGGGATCAATGCCCGCCGCCCCGCTGATGAAGAGCCTGAGGTTACCTCCAAAGGCATCATGGATCTGCTTGAAGAGCTTCTTTCTGATATCGATTCCAATCTTTCGAAGACCATTGCTGATCTTAACGGCAACCTTGAGCTTTGTCAGACCTCCCGCCTTTTTGGATGCCTGATGCAGTATCTGTTTGTACATTGATTCAAAAATCAGAGGAACACCATTCATTATTGTGCAACCTGATTCTTTAAGGTTTTTAACAATATGCCGGAGTCCTTCGCAAAAAGCAACTGTACAGCCTCTGTACATCTGGCATAAAAAGCCGCAGGTGCATTCATAGGTATGGTGGATGGGCAACAGGGAGAGGAAGGTATCCTTTTCATCGATATAAAGCATGGCACACATGTTCATAAGGTTCTCACAGACATTTCTCTGTGATAACATAACGGCCTTTGAGGTATCGGTGGTTCCAGAAGTAAACAGAAGAATATTCATTACCTCCGGATTTATGGTTGCATCCAGGAAGGATCTGTCTCCCTTTTTCAGAAGTTCCCGGCCCCGCTCCATGAGACGTGAGTATGACAGTACATCGTCGCTGTCGGAAGCAAAATCCATATTGATAAAGCATACCCCTTCATGGTCCTTTCTTATGGTCTCCATGGATTCAGCCAGGTGCTGGGAATAGATAATTGCATTGGCCTCAGACCGTTTGATGAGATTGTCAATCTCGTTGGCCGGCAGTTCCTTATCAAGGGGAACAGCAATTCCGGTTCCGCACAGAATTGCCAGATAGGCCACATTCCATTCATAACGGTTCTCGCTTATTATGGCAATCCTTTTATCCTTTAGTCCCAGATCGACCAGAGCCGTACCCAGGGCATCGATATCCTGTTTGTATTGCCTGTAGGATACGGGTACATATTCGGGAGAACCCTCTTTTTTCAACAGGAAAGCCGCCTTCTCACCAAACAGCTCGACACTGGAGGTGATCATCTCTCTAAGATCCCGGATTGGTCTTACCTCATACAAATTTTCGTATTTCACCATCATACCCCATTTCTTCTAAATAGAGGTTACCTCTCTGCAACCTAAATAAGTTTTAAACCTGTAATTGCTAAATTCGCCTTTTTACATAACATGATTCTACCAGACCTGTCCTGAAAAAGAAAGATAAAACCTCAATATGCCTCGATAACCCTGGTCGAAAACCATGTGCAGGACATCACTCTCTCCCGGAAATTTCTATTTAATATTGTTTAATCCGGTACTTTTTGCTATGCTTAGTTTGTAGTTTTTGTATTTTTTTGACGAAGATGGATTCAGGGTGATCATATTGAGTAAAAACAAAATTGCTTCACTGTTGTCAGCATTGGCTGCACTTTTTATTATAGCCGCCATTATTATTGTTTCCTCAGTCGGCAGTGTGAATCCTATCTCAAAAGATGAATCCCTAACCATATCCCATGGCTGGACCTGCTCCTGGGTAGACTCTGATGATACCATCACCATAAGCCTTCCCGGAACAGTGGCCGACGGGTATGCGGGAAGAACCCTTCATCTTACCAATACCTTACCAGTAAGGTTTTTTGATAGACCAAGCCTGATGATCCGCACATCGGAACAGCGTGCGGCCGTTCATCTGAATGGTATTCCCATCTACGAGTTCGTACCCGGGGATCCCCAGAGGGCACCTGGCAGCATGTATCATTTTATCAGCTTGCCATCAGGGTATGAGGGCGGAAGACTGGATATCTTTCTGTCATCTCCACTTAACCAGTTCTCAGGAGTGGCCAACGAAGTTCGGATTGGAAGTATTACAGCCCATATTCTATATATCCTCAAACAGGGCAGCATCGGCCTTTTCCTTGCCGTGGTGGCCATAATGCTTGGATTCATCATGCTGGCTTTCTATCTGTCTATGTACTTCTCAGGTTCCAGACACCCCAGTATTCTTTACCTGGCCTTATTTGTGATATTATCGGGATGCTGGATGTGCAGCGAAAGCCGGGCTCTGGAATTGTTCATCAGAAACCCCATGCTCATCATGTGTATTGCATTCATGTCCCAGTATCTTGCGCCCATTCCGCTTCTTTCGTTTGTTATCGATACATACAGACCAAAATACAGTCACTGGCTGAAGAGATTTCAGTATATTTTTGCAGCTCACTTTTTTGCGTCGTCAATACTGTACATGCTTGGCCGGATAGAGTTTTATGATACAGCCATACTGTATCATTCCCTTCTTGCGTGCTCAATTGTTATTCTTGTATTGACGGCCTTCACCGAGATGCGGCGCAGTAATAAAAGTGTCCGGCTCTTTTTTCTGGGCTGTATCCTACTTAGTATATCCATCTGTGCCGATATTCTCAGATATTACTTCCGCACCCTGCCATGGGTTGTGAAGCCGGTAATATATCAGTATGGACTCTTCATTTTCATGATTGCCACCGTTGCGGCTCTGGCTCATAATACATTCATTACCCGCGAGGAAAAGATCGGCCACGATATTCTCATGTCACTAGCCTTTACCGATACCTTGACAGGTTTTAAGAACCGAAGATCCTTTGATGAAAGAATAGCCGCCATCAATGAAAGGCTGGATGCCTATTCATCGGTTCATATGGTCATCCTTGACATCAATGGCCTGAAAAATGTGAATGACACCTTCGGCCACAGGGAAGGGGATCAGTTGATTGTGCAGGGAGCCCGTCTTATCAAAGAAACCCTGGGACAACTGGGTGAAATATTCCGGATAGGTGGTGACGAGTTTGTTGTGCTTTCCACCAATATTGAACCCTATTTCATCCAAGTAGAGCTGGATACCCTCAATAAAAAGATCTCAGCTTTCAACGAAAGCGCCCCCACCTTCGAACTAAGCATCGCCTATGGCCTTGCAAGCTTCATTAAGGATCACGATAAGGATTTGCATGATGTCTTTGAGCGAGCCGACAAATCCATGTATATCTGTAAGGAAAACCAGAAAGGATTGCATCAGGCAAATAATAAAAATAAGTTATACTAGGTCATGATCTGGGTATAATGTTCTTCTACATCCGGTTATGAAAGTGGTGATCACTCTATGGGAACTTTCAGAGAATTATATAACAGGCTCGTGGATGCCGCGTTGCGGAACGATCTTGAAAAAGAGGTCAGGGAGATTACTGAATCAGGTGAGTACGGACGGGAGGAAGTTGACAGGCTTTTACATCCCATGGAACATCCTGTTGTGATGAGAACGGAAGACTGCAAATGCCCGCCGTGGGAAAACTGCGAGCAATGTGCTGTAGAGTGCCTATTCTCAGCCATAGACCGGGATGAAAACGGCAATGTGGTGATATCCACAGCTGATTGCACCGGTTGTGGGATATGCGTGGAGGAATGCAAGAACAAGGTTCTGACCGACCGCAAGGAAATCATTCCTGTTCTGGAATTGCTCAACGCCCGGAAGAGGCCTGTCTATGCCATGATCGCACCTGCCTTCAACGGCCAGTTCAGCATGGATGTCACCGCAGGCAAACTGCGCACAGCTTTTAAGCTGGCAGGCTTCTACGGGATGATCGAGGTGGCTCTTTTTGCAGATATTCTGACGCTAAAGGAAGCTCTGGAATTTGACAGATCCATCCATACCGATAAGGACTATATGCTCACCAGCTGCTGCTGTCCCATCTGGGTGGTCATGATCAAAAAAATCTACCATGAGCTGATCCCCCACATGCCTCCATCGGTTTCGCCCATGGTAGCCTGCGGACGAGCCATCAAGCGTATCCATCCTGAAGCAGTGACGGTCTTTATAGGTCCCTGCGTTGCGAAAAAGGCAGAGGCTCGGGAGGCCGACATTTCAGATGCGGTGGATTATGTGCTGACTTTCCAGGAGATTTCAGATGTATTCCAAAAGATGAGCATAGACCCCTCCGCCCTTCCGGAGGACATGCGCGACCATTCTTCGAGGGGCGGCCGTATATATGCCCGCACCGGCGGGGTGAGCGAAGCAGTCCAGGACACACTCAACAGGTTAAAGCCCGAGAGGAATATCAAGCTAAAGGCGATACAGGCCGATGGAGCCGCAGACTGCAAACGGTTGTTGAAAGAGGTCATGGAAGGCAATATCAAGGCAAATTTCATGGAGGGCATGGGCTGCAGGGGCGGCTGTGTGGGAGGTCCTAAAGCCATCATTGATAAGGAGTTGGGAACAATCCACGCAAATCAGTATGGCGACAATGCCATCTACCCTACTCCCATAGACAATCCCCATGTGATACATCTGCTGGAAAGGCTGGGCTTTCACACAATAGAAAGCCTGCTGGAGTCTGATAATCTGTTTACACGCAAGTTTGAATGAACGATAGATAGAATGGTACAGTAAATTAAGATGCTTACAGTGATCCCGTAAGCCCGGCCACTGTGCTGCACGGCTGCACCTTGACTTTACGGGATCCTTTCCGGCATATGGATCAGGCTTTGCGGGATTCCTGGAAGCTCTGACCGATGCAGGTGTAAGGCGGACATATGAGAAGAGGGGGAGGTATTATGGTCAAAACTCTATCCATCAGAACAAGCAGCAGAACACAGCTTCTGGACATTACATCCCAGGTTCGGCGTATTATCGAGGAATCCGGCGTGCAGGACGGCCTTTGCACAGTCTTCGTCCCTCATACCACAGCCGGAGTTACCATCAATGAAAACGCAGACCCCGATGTGGTCTCCGACATACTTAAAGAAATGAACAAGGTAATCCCTTTCAACGATGATTATAAACATATGGAAGGCAATTCAGCCGCCCATATCAAGGCAAGTCTGTTTGGTTTTTCAGAACAGATCATCATAGAGTCAGGGCGGCTGCTTTTGGGAACATGGCAGGGAATATATTTCTGCGAATTCGATGGTCCAAGAAACAGGCAGGTCAAGATCAAGATCATTGAAGGCTGACCAGGGCATCGGCAAGGCACATGATTCCCTGCTCTATACGGTTTTCCGGCATATTCGAGAAGTTGAGCCTTAAAGTATTCTTTTTTGGAGTGCATGGAAAGAAGGGTGCTCCCGGCACGAAGGCTACATTCCTGTTGAGAGCCTCCTCAAGGAGATCTGCCGAATCAATTCCGGCGGGAAGTTCTACCCAGGCAAAAAGTCCGCCCTGGGGATGATTATAGTAAACATCTCCGGGGAAGTACCTGTCCATGGCTTGGGTGAGGGTATCCCTCCTCATCCTGTATACCCGCCTCAATTTTTGAATATGTGCATCATAATCCTCTGTTTCGATGTATCGGTTTATCTGCATCTGGCTGATGGTTGAGGTATGGAGGTCGGCTCCCTGCTTGACCAGCAATAGCTTGTTAAGAAGGTTTCTATGAGCCGCAATCCAGCCTATGCGCATACCGGGGCAGAGTGTTTTTGAAAACGTACCGAGGTAAACAACCCAGCCTTCGGAGTCCAGGGATTTAACAGAGGGCAGCATCTCGCCCTCATACCTGAGTTCACCATAGGGGTTGTCTTCCACCACAAGAACACCATACCTGCTGGCCAGATTCACCAGAGCCTTCCGCCGCTGGAGGGACCAGGTGCGGCCCGTTGGATTTTGGAAATCCGGAATCACATAGATAAACTTCGGATGCCTGGCTTTCTTCAGCTCCTCCTCAAGAGCCTCCGGGATCATCCCGAAGGAGTCTGTCTCCACCTCTACGAATCTCGGCTCATAGGCTCGGAAGGCATTGATGGCACCCAGATAGGACGGACTTTCCATGAACACTTCATCTCCAGGGTTGATCAGCACTTTTCCAATAAAGTCAAGAGCCTGCTGGGATCCGGATGTAATCATTATTTCATCAACAGCTATATTCGCCTGAAACACTTTCTTCATACGCCCTGCGATCTTTTCGCGCAGCGGAGTATAACCTTCGGTGGTAGAATACTGAAGGGCTTTTTGCCCATCGTCGAGTATGAGACGGCTTGATAGTTCTGCCAGAGCTTGAACAGGGAACAATTCAGGGGCGGGAAGACCGCCTGCGAAGGAAATAACCTCCGGTCTTTCAGTTATCTTTAAAAGTTCCCGGATCTCTGAAGCCTTTATATATTTCATTCTATCCGCCAATAAAGATGTAACCATTCTTATCCGCCTTTCTTGATCAAAATAGCCTTATTTCAGCACTCTGACACCCATCCCTGGCTATGCCGGGATAACACTAAATTCATACAATGGGTTTTATAGATCTTTCCTCCCCTGAAGTATTAAGGGGTGTTTTCTTCAGAGTAGCAGCTACGGTCTCTTTCAATCTTTCTATTCCTATGGGAATATCCTCTTTGGTGGGGTAGGTAAAGTTCAGGCGCATATACTGCCCGCCTTTTCCTCCCAGGTAGAAGGCCGTTCCGGGCACATAGCTGACTCCCCGCTCCGCCGCATTCACCAGAAGGGACATGTGGGGGGTGCCCTCTGGAAGTTTGCACCATAGATAGTAGCCTCCCATGGGCTTGATCCACTCCAACCCGGGAACAGGCCTGTCTATCAGCGCGTCGAGCATGATATCCCGTTTTACCCGATACTCCTCACAAATCCTTTTAACATGAGCCTCAAACCCTCCGCTACGCAGGAATCTCTCGACAATCCATTGAGAGATGCTGTTGGCATGAAGATCCTGAAGCTGTTTGATCATGGTAAACTGGTGAATGATTGGCTTTGGAGCCGACATCCACCCGATCCTGATCCCCGGAAAGAGTATCTTTGAGAAGGTGCTCAGGTATATTACATATCCGTATGTGTCAAGCTCCTTCAATAAGGGCATGCGCGCTCCTTCATATTTAATCTCACCGTAGGGATCATCCTCAATTATCAGAACCTTTCTCCGGTATGCCAGTTCCAAAAGTCTCCTGCGACGCTCCAAACTTATGGAAACACCTGATGGATTCTGGTAGGTCGGCATGGTATAAATCAACTTGGGCCTGTATCTTTGCAAGAGCTGTTCCAAAACATCAACCCGCATCCCCTGATCATCCACGGGAACACCGATGATCCTGGCTCCGGCAGCATTGAAGATTTGCAGAGCACTGAAAAAAGACGGTTCCTCAACAATCACCACATCCCCTGGATCGATAAAAACCCGTGCTGCAATGTCAATCCCCTGCTGCGATCCGGACAAAACCAGAATCTCGTCGGGAGAAGCGTATATACCCCTTTTCTGCATGAGATCCGATATGGCTTCCCTCAGGGACCAGAACCCTTCAGTGGGTGTAAGCTTGAGCGCCTCATGGTTAGGCTGCTTTATCAGCTCTTCTTCAATTCCCTGCAGGGCATCAACAGGATCCTTCTCAATGGCCGGCATACCAGCGGCGAAGGAGACAACATCTTCACGGTTGGCCATCACCAAAAGATCTCTTAAAAAAGGATCATTGGCTCTTTCAGATATCCGGCTGAAGAACTGGGTGTAGAGGGGCGGGTCAAACTCGCTACGGGATTCGGACACCTCAGCCATTACAGAAAGAACAATGGTTCCCCTTCCCACATGGGAGTCCACCAGGCCATCCGCCTTAAGTTCCCGGTAAGCAGTAAGGACCGTACTGCGATTTACACCAAGACTTTCCGCCAGCTTTCTTTCAGGAGGAAGAAGGCTACCGGGAAGAAGCCTCCCATCAAAAATCATGGCTCGGATCTGGTTTCGAATTTGGATATATATTGGTGTCTTGCTATTGCGGTCAATCTTTATCTGCATAAACCCACCTCTTTGGATTAATCCAATTTTATTATATATCGGTTGCTTGCCCAAATAAACAACCAATTGGATTATTTTTTACCCAACCAATTTCACCTAAAATACCTGACGATTAAGTCGACTATGCTGAACAATAAAAAACAGCGAGGGTAATCCCCTCGCCGCACTATTTTCACAATATCATGTTGTAAGGCCGGAATCCGCTTATTTTATAAGTGCCATAACCTCTTCTAAGCGGGGCATTGCCGGAATAGCTCCCTTCCTTGTTGTTGCAAGAGAGCCCACCGCGTTGGCAAAATCCACCGCATCATGCAATTCCTCAAAGGTAAGTTCCTGCAGACGGCCAAAATATGGCTTTATCTTAAACAGGAATCCTCCAAGGAAGGCATCACCGGCACCAGTAGTATCAATGGTTTTTACATCATAGGTAGAAAGCCTGTCATACCTTCCGTCCATACCGAAAAAGCAACCCTCGGGACCCAGTGTGACAAGAAGGATTCTGCCACTGTACAGATCCGCCAGGTGATCGGCGCCCTTTTCCAAATCAGTCTCCCCAGTCAGAAAGGTCAGCTCCTCTTCTGAAATCTTGAGGATGTCGGCGAATTCCATACCCTTTAGGATGACTTCCTTTGCCTCATCTAAACTATTCCACAGCGCAGGTCTCAGATTCGGATCATAAGAAACGGTCTTGCCCATCGCCCTGGCACAGCTGGCGGATTCAAGGGTTGCGGTTCTGGAAGGTTCGTGGGTCATGGAGACCGATCCGAAATGAAAGGCTCTCGCATTCTTTATGATGTCCTTATCAACATCCTCAAAGGAGAGCATCATGTCTGCGCCGGGATCCCTGTAAAAACTGAAACTCCTGTCACCGGTTTCGCTAAGGTGCACAAAGGCCAGTGTAGTATTGACCTTTGGGTCAAACATCAGACCCTTATCATCAATGCCATTGTTTTTCAGAGTATCGGACAAAAAGCTGCCAAAGGTATCCGATCCAACCTTGCCAATAAAGGCTCCTGTTCCGCCCAGCCGGGTTATTGCAGCAAGAACATTGGCAGGCGCACCGCCGGGATTACACCCAAACAGTGGGTTTCCCTGATCCGATTTGCCCGAGGGCGTAAAATCTATCAACAATTCCCCTATCGCTGCCAAATCCAACATATGCCTCACCATCCTACAAGAATTCATGTCCTATTAATTCATTGTCCCAGATAACCGGATGGTGTGCAAGTGGTGGATTCTCTGTTTTCATGCCCATTTCATCTGATTTGCGGGTTGATCTTGTTCTTTTCCTGGTCATGACGGTTCAGGGGCAGGCAAGCCGGCCCTTCCAGGACATTTCCCTTATAGTCGAATCTGGAGCCATGGCAGGGACAATCCCACGATGCCTCTAGCTGGTTCCACTTAAGCTCGCATCCCATATGGGTGCAGGTAACATCCACAATGTACTCCCTTCCATCCTCATCCTTATAGTAACCGCAACGCTTACCGCCAAGATTAATAACCCGGCCTATTCCCGCAGACTCTGGAATCTCCGTGTCACCGGATTTCAGTTTGCCGCTGATCAATTGAACTGCAACATCTGCATTTTCTGTAACAAAGGTTGAGGATGCTACATCCATAAGGGTTGTATGAGAATAGAGCTCTTCATAGGGTGAACTCCCATTTTGGATCATATTGCTGATAACCATAGCTGCTGCCGTGCCACCCGATATGCCCCATTTGTTAAAGCCTGTTGCAACGAAGATATTCGGGGTATCCTTGTTCAGATACCCAACGTACGGAATGTTTCTGGGCGGTTCATAATCCTGTGCCGACCACTGGTATTGATACTCTTCAATACCGAATACCTCATTGCCAAATTTTTTAAGATTCAAATAGTGATCCTCTCTATGGTGTCCTACCTTATGGCTTTCACCCACAATCAGCAGGGAATCGGCTTCATGCACATATCTCAGAGACCTTGTGGGATCCTCAGCGTTGATAAAATGACATTTTGGGAAACTCTTATCATACTTTGCCATGACTGCATAGGTTCTCATGGGCTTGAGCTTGGCAAAATAAAAGCCCATCCCGTCATAACAGGGAAAATGGGAAGCAATGACCACATGGCCTGCGTCAATTGTAAATTTGTTCCCTGTTTTGAGGGTACAGCGCTCTCCCGGCTGAAAATCAACAATGCGGGTATCTTCATATATGGTGCCCCCCTGCTTTACGGCTTCATCTGCCAGCGCATCGATATATTTTTTGGGGTTGAATTGTGCCTGGTTGTTCAATATGAGGGCGTTCTTAATCTTAAGAGGTATGGGAATCTCTTTTTCCAGTCTGCAGTCCAGTCCAATCTTCTGATAGGTTTCATATTCCTGCCTGATTTTTTCGGCATAATCCTCATCCTGGGTGAAGACACATGCCGGAACCCTTTGGAAATCGCATTGAATGTTATACCTGGCAATAAGCGTCTCTATAAGTTCCAGTGCCTTATCATTCACCTCATAATACTGACGGGCTCTTTCAAGGTCAAACTGTTTCTCGATGGAATTATAGACAAGAGCGTGCTGGGCAGTTATTTTTCCGGTGTTCCGGCCACTGCAGCCATATCCGATCCTGTCCGCATCAATCAGCACCGCTTTATGTCCTGCCGAAACCAAAAGATAAAGGCAGGTAATCCCTGCAACCCCGCCCCCAATAATGAGGTAATCTACCTGGATATCCCTGTCCAGTTTTTTGTAACCCCTACCCTCCGAGCTTTCAATCCAATAGACCTTATTCATTTCCGTTCTCCTTCATTAGCCAACCAGGGTGATATACTGGCACTGGCATCAGTGCATGGCGCTTCAAATGGATGGGTCCCATTAATGAACCCATTAAGGAATGGGGACTGCCCGACGGACAAAAAACATCCGTCGTAAAGCCATCAGCATTTTGCCATCAGGCCTGGGCAGTCCCTTTTGGCTTCTCCCCATCAATTCATTGCAGTCATCTGTGTGATCAAAAAAATGCTAACTGCAAAGTAAGCACAAACCTTTGATTATGAAAGAAGCCACACTTATTGTCTGTTTATAGGGTGATTTTATTCATAAGAAATGTGCAATTCAATTAAAAACAGGCTACTGGAGAATCATACCATATCAAGATCAAGAGGCGTTGGAGTTCATGGATCCGGGCTCTTCGGTCTTCATTCGCCTGTTTTTGATAACCGGGATGCTGCACCAGACGGTAATCACAACCAAAACCACAGCGCCACCCACAAATGCCATGGTACCAGGCACTTCACCAATGGTCAGAAATACCAGAACGGGATTGAGCACGGGTTCCAAAACGGGTATAAGAATGGTCTCCAAGGCTGTCAGATGCTTGACCGCTTTGGAATAAAGAATATATGGCACCCCCAGCTGTACCGCTCCCAGAAGGAGAAGACCAATCCAGCCCTTTGTACCCGGCATGTCGCCGAATAGAAAAGGAATCCCAATAAGTGCTGTAAGTATATTACCAAGAAGTACTGATTCCAGGGGCGATCCATCCTTTTGCATCCGCATGAACACCGTAAACAACGCAAAGCATATACCGCTCAGCAGGGCACAGATATTACCTGCAAGTCCGCTGGTATCAAGACTGTCCATGAAAAAAAGAACCATGCCCCCAATGGTCAGGAAGATAGCTCCCCAGTCAAAGAGCCTTGTCTTCTCCTTCAGCAGCCATACCCCCAATATGGCCACATATACAGGTGCTGTGTACTGAAGGAGTATGGCATTGGCGGCGGTAGTCATCTTGTTTGACATAACAAAGAGGATTACAGTCCCGGTGTAGGAAAGGGCGGCTCCGATTTGTGCGGCTGACCAGTTAAATCTAGGCTTTCCGAGATACAGCCAGATAATAAGTGAAGCAATAGCACTGCGGGTTCCCGCTATTGCAAGCGCGTTTGAATCCACAAGCTTGATCAGGATACCCCCGAGACTCCACAAAATTGCTGTAATAATAAGATATATAATGGCCTTAGGCCTGTCTCCTATCATTTTTCGGGTCATATAAGATCAGCCCTCCAGTCAGACAATAAAGATCGGTTGCCTCACGCCTGACTCTTCGTCAAGGCTCCGGCAGCCGATCCCTTATCTGTTGTTTCATTTCAATATAAAGCATAAAGTCCTGATAATCAACACCGTTCATCCCATAGGTGCAAGATTTTGATAAAGAAGAACAACCCTATAGACAGCCTCCACGTGGGAAGAGCTAGTGACTTTTCACGCAGCACGGTTATCCATGCCGGGCATGATATTCAGACCCTCCTCCTGACTTAAGAGGATAAAGGTTTTATATACCATGATGATTGCCTGCTCTCTGGTCAGGGTACCCGTGGGATTCATTATACCGCTGCTTCCAACGATGATGTTGTTGGCGCTGCAGAAGTTTACTGCTTCCCTGGCCCATGGGGCAATCTGACCCGCATCCCTGAACTGGGGTGCACCGGGTATCGATCCTGCCAGATCGGGGCGTAGAACCTTCACGGCCTGGTAGATAATCACGCATAGCTGCTGCCTGCTTATGTATTCGTTGGGGCTGAAAATACCGTTGCTCCCGGTCAGGAACTTCATGGAGGCGGCTTTCAGCACGTCCTGGTCTTCAGTATCCAAAAAGCTCACACCGGGGGAGGGTATTATTTCACCCAAAAAGGTCTCTGCCATCCTTACAATCATGGAACTGAATTCCCGCCGGGTTATTCCGGTCTGATACCCGTCCAGAAGCTCAACAGGTACAATATTTGCCTTGATGGCCTGCTCTACATATGGAACTGCCCAGCTGGAGGAGCCAATGCTGTCTATCTCAGGAATAGGTATGTAGTCGCTTTCAGGGGCGGTCCTGTCGGTAACCCTGATGGTATGTCTGAAGCTTGTGACTCCTCCTGCACCATCATAAGCTGTGATAACGATCTCAGCATCCTGGCCGATCAAATCCCTGTAAAAGAAAAGCCCGTCAACAATCCAGCCTGCTGTAGCGGAGAACTTGAGCTCTGCCTGCTCCCTGTCTGAAAACTCCTCACGAAGGTCAAAAACAAACAGATCCCCTGGCCTGATACTGGATGTGTAGTCCGAGTAGGCAACAGGAGGAGTATTGTTAGGAACATAGGCAGCTCCATTAAAAACGGTAGCCAATGTGGTGGAAGGTTTCACAGGGAAAGCCAGTCTTTCGCTGTCACTGATAAAACTGATCCGGTAAACACCGTCAGGTATTTTTGCCAATGAATAGGCGTGAATATAGTCGCCGGAATCACGAGATTCAGTCCCCTGAAGTCTGTATGAACTGCCCCTGACATCAACAAGGAACAGAGTTGGTATGCATAAATCTGTCCTGCCATTATCCTGAACCATCACCGAATATCCATTTCCATGTATATCTGTCCATCTGTGTAGTATCCTCTGGGACTCAGTGTCGTAAATAAAATCATCCATCAGGCCTTCCCCGAACCTGAAAGTCTTTTCCTTTCCGCCAAACTCAGTATGAAAGGTGTTGAAATATGCATCCGCTGCGGTACCCCCACCCTTTAAAGCCCTTCCTGTGAGAAGAAAAATGTCAAAGAAGCCCGGCATGATATCGACCGAACCGGTCGGACTATTCAGCGCATTTGATATGATATTTCCCGTGGGAATGTTGAGCAGCATGTACTCGGCTTCTTCTACCGTGGAAAGGTCTGCCTCAACCCTGATGGTTTTAAGGTTTGAAGCATCCAGCTGCATGATGCTGTCCATACCATCCAGCTTTCCTGAATGGTACCAAATCTCCGCATCCCTGGCAGGCTCCGTCCTTTCGCCCCCTGAGTATGAATAAATGTCAACCCAGAGGTCTGCCATGTCATAATAGAGAAGACCGGCATAGAGCTGGCTGCCATCATTTTCTTGAATTTCAACAAAGGAAATATCTTTCGTGCTCACCGCAGTCTCAAAAACGCTGCCGCCCCATTCCCGGACATCACTGAACCCCATCAACGAATTCCCAAGAACCCGGGTGGTTACTGTGCAACCAGGAATCTTTTCTCTGGATGTAAGTCCCAGCACATTGCACTCCGATGCATCAAAATCCTTCTCTCCCGTTGTACCAATGGTTCTGAAATAGAATGGAACATCCCGCGAACCATCACTAAGGCGTGATTCCACACTGCATCGGATCTTATCATAAATACGGGTCAGCCGCTCAAAGTCAAGATTTACCATCCACACCCCGTTAACTACAGTCGGGTTTATATGCAGCTTTGTTACTTTTCTGTCCTTTTGAGAAAACCCCAGGACATTGATTCTGGAATTTGGGATAAGTTGATTTGCCGCATCATACACCCTGATTCTAACGTTATACTCCGGAACGGTAAATTCCCGTGAATACACCTCACCAAAAGTACCATCGATGAAAACAGGCCGTACTTCCAGCAAATGCGGCCCTATGTCGATATCTCTGATGTCAAGGCTTACCTTTTTCTCGCCCGGCGAAAACACAGGAACCTGCCTGTTGGTAATACCATCGATTTTTATCTCAACAGCTTTCACCGAACCGCCTGCATAGAAGCTGAGGTTTAAATGGTATTTCTCTTCCTGGAGCTCTGCCTTGAGGGGCTCTATCATATAAAAATCTGGATCAATTTTATAATTCTCAAATGTCAGTTCACCATGTCCGAACAGTTTGTCCTTTCCGGGAACACCGAGATCACAGGTATGGTTGATGATGATCCTCTCCACATCGGAAATACTTCGTGTGGGATCCTCCAGAATAAGTAACGCTGCCGCCGATGCAACAAGAGGGGCGGCCATGGAAGTTCCCGACTTGCTCCCTGTAGAGTTTCCGGGCAGGGCACTGACAATCTTTTCCCCCGGGGCACACACATCTATATGATCACCGGTATTGGAGAAATAGAGCAGATCACCATTCCTGCCAACGGCTCCCACAGTGATCACTTCGGGAAATGCGGCAGGATAATAATGGGAGTTATCCTTTGCTTCATTACCGGCGGATACGATGATCATAACACCATTGGATACGGCATAGTCAATGGCCTTGTCCAGGTAGGCGGTGGTGCCGTATCCTCCCAGGGACATGTTGATGACGTCGGCACCATTTTTGATCGCATGGTTGATCCCTTTAACAATGATTGAATCGGGAGCATCCCCATCCTGGTCAAACACCCTGACAGGCATGAGCCTGACATTTGAAGGTGTATTCCGGGCAATAATCCCTGCTATATGAGTCCCGTGGCCAAAAAGATCCTGAGGATTATTATCATCTTCTACCGCATCAAATGGGGCAACAATCCTGCCTTCAAACCAGGGATGGGTCAGGTCAACTCCGGTGTCAATCACGGCGATAGTTACTGTGCCCGTGCTGTTTTCTACCAATTCCCCCAATCGATCCAGACCGATTTCGTCACCAGCCTCAGAGGCATCGGTACCCCCCGATGACCGATTGCTTTCGTTGGCTTCAAAATGTTTTATCAGATCAGGCTCCAAATAGCGCCCCCTGAGCAATGTATCATCCATATAAAAGGACAGCCATACCTGTCCTTTTTCGAACCAGGCATCGTCCATATCAGCGACATCTACAGCCATGACTTCACCTGAAGACATCTCGACAAGTATGCGGGAGGTTTGGGCTTCTTTAAGCTCGATTTCAATTCCCTGCAATGCACGGGCATCCATCCCCTGCTGAAGGATTGCATTCTGGCCTAAGGCCACAGATGAAATCCCTGTAGCCTGAAGAGCCAGTGCAATTAAAAAGGCCGTAATTCTTTTCAGCATGTCATTACCTCCAGGTCTGGCTGTTACCAAAAAATGCAGCCAGCCTATTCCATTATATCCTTTTAATCCAGCACAGGAAAGATCGGATCAGTTATCTGTATGCTAGAATGTTACTTAAAAGTGACATGAAAATGCATTTAATGACAGTATGTATGGTATGATATAGTAAAAGGGGTTTCCTAAATTCAGCAATATGGCTTATAATAACATATAAGATTGTTGTATCTTGTAAGCCAGCGTTGATACCGGCATTGATCCGGTCAATTCATCTGCTGTCCGGGAGATGGTATCATGCCAGAAAAGAAAAAGAAATATACCTTCGGAATTCTTATCGACTGGATAACCAGTTGGGGAGAGAGCCACTATTATCAGTCCCTGCTTCTCTCGGGTCTTTCTGATTTTGCCAAAGAAAATGATATCAATGTCATCTGTTTTGTCACAGGAAGGGTGGACTCACCCTATGAATGGGACAGATGCCGCAACATATTGCTGGAGTTCATAGACAAGAACAAGGTTGATGGACTGATTGTCCCTACCACTGCTATTGGAGTTTACAGCGATGCAAATTCCATAGTGAAGCTGCTCGAAAGTTACGGGGATTTGCCCATTGTCACTGTAGGCGAGAGGTTCGAGAATTTTCCGTCTGTAACCATCGACAATTATACGGGTATACGTCAGGTTGTGGATCACTTAATCGAAGAGCATGGATACAAAAGAATAGCCTTCATTAAAGGCCCACCCTGCAAAGAGGCTTATATCCGATTTCAGGCATATTGCGACTCCCTGGCTGATCATAGCATTGACTTTGATCCGAGCCTAATCTATAACGGCGATTTCCGGTTTGATTCAGGATCCGAAGCTGTACGGACATTCAGAAGGGAAAATATACAGTTCGATGCCCTCGTCAGTTCCAACGACAATATGGCAACGGGAGCCCTGTTAGAATTTAACAAAAACAACAAAAACCTTATTTTTACCCTGCCAATAACCGGTTTTGACGACACGGAGAATGGCAGGGTCTATGGCCTGACCACTGTTCGTCAGAGCTTTTATGACCAAACCCGCAAGGCTGCGGAAATACTCCTGAACATCCTGGAGGGGCGGGATACCCCCTACCATGTGGAGATACCATCCAGAATGATTCTCAGATCATCCTGCGGCTGCGTCCCGTCTGCCGTTAAAAAAGCCTATGTGGACCCTGATCTCGTGAAGCAAGGTAGCGATGTTGAAGAACTAATCAGTCAGATCATGGCTACACTGGATGAATTGAATCATTCACTTGATATCAGCGATAGCTCTGCTTTGCTCAAAGGTCTGCTTAATCAGGAAAGGCAGGTTCTGGATGCATTTTTTGATGAATTCCAGAATGGGATCAGGGACAAGTTCGTAATGTCCATCCATAGCCTCATCCTTTGGTGTTCTGAGAATATGATTGACTGGCTGTTCATACAGGACATCCTGCCCACCATTCGAACAATACTCATGAGCAACCTAACAACCAGGGAGGAAGTAATAAGGGCGGAAAACCTCCTTCAGGCTGCCATGATTTTCCTGTTTGACACATTCCAAAATGCGGATGCCAACCGATCCATATCCAATCCGCTCCTTGGTGAGAACACTGAACGGCTCGGGGAAGCCCTCATGGCCAGCCTGGATTATGAGAACCAGCTCAAAACAGTCTGCCAGTTGCTGCCTCAGCTTGATATCCACACCTGCTACATAGCCCTGTTTGAAGATGATGAGAACCCACTGGGAAAATCGCGCCTGATCCTTGCCATGACCGATAAAAACTGCTACAAAAAAGGCGGGCAGGGTATGGTGTTCAACACCCAGGATCTTCTCCCTCAGCCATTTAAGGAAGAACTGTATAAGAACAGATTCAGTATTGTGGTACAGGCACTCCATCAGGGCAACAATAAGATGGGTTATGTGATATTGGACTTCGATACCACCATTAACAAGAACTATGAGATCATACGGTACAGGCTCAGTGTTTCATTGAAGGCTACAATGCTTATTGAAAGGATTACCAGGCAGGCAGCGAACCTGGAGATACAGGTGAGGGAAAGAACTAAGGAGCTTTCAGAAAGCAATAAAAACCTCAAGGAAGAGATAGCCAAGAGAAGAGATGTGGAAAAACAGTTAAAACAGGCCTTGCGGGATCTGAGCTATTACAATGAGCAGCTTCACATACAATCCATTCGTGATGACCTGACCCAATTATATAACCGGCGCGGATTCATGAAACTTGGAAACGAGTACTATGAAACCGCAAAGAGGAATGATATTAGCTTTCTCCTTCTCTATGCCGATCTGGACGGTCTGAAGATGATTAATGACCAGTTCGGTCACAGCGAAGGTGACTATGCCATAGCCAGCACTGCCAAGATACTGAACAAGACCTTCCGCAATTCTGATATCATCAGCCGCCTGGGAGGGGATGAATTCACCGTAATTATCTCAAGCGCATCAAATAAGGATGAGAAGGACATAAGAAACAGGATACAACGGTATTGCGATCTTCATAACGAATTGTCTAAAAAACCATACAAATTGTCCATCAGCCTCGGGTTTGCCTATTTTTGCCCCGAGAATCCCTGTTCATTTGAGGATCTTATGAAGGCAGCGGATAAAGCCCTCTATGAAGATAAGCAGAGTAAGCTGAACGACGATCAGTAAATATTAATCCCGTCGCGATTTGCTTCGTCATACCCCGTTTTCACCGGGGTATTTCAGTCCCCATTGAGAGCGGATGGTATCCATGGTATGCATTATAGCCAGGGTCTCGTCAAGGGGCATGACACTGCTTTCCAGCTTTCCTTCCCTCAGGCAGCTCATAGCTTCAGCCGCCTCATAATGATAACCGTTCCCCTCAAACTCAGGGCCATATTCTTCAGTGCCGGATGCCGTATAAAGTGTCGCCTTCTTCGCATAAAAGAAATCCGGAATATGAATCCTGCCATGAGTTCCCATTATCATGGCATCATTAACGAAATTTGTTCGCACAGCCCCTGAAAGGGAGGCAATTTTTCCGCCACCATACCCAAACAGAACTGCAAATTGTTCGTCCACGTGGGTTTGGCCGATATGTGCCAGGCTTTTAATTGATTGAGGCTGGCTGCCATAAACCATGGAGGCGAATGATACCGGATAGATACCCACATCCATCAGTGCTCCCCCGGCAAGATCCGGGTTTAGCAGCCTACCTTCCGGATCCCAGGTACACCGGTACCCAAATTCCGCCTTGAGAAATCGAACCTCTCCGATAAGGCCTTTGCCCAGCCATTCCCTGACCTTGAGAATTGCCGGGAGATAACGCGTCCACATAGCTTCCATTAAGAAGACTTTTCTCTCCCTCGCAAATCTTATCAGGCTCTCTGCTTCCCGGGCGTTCAGGGTAAATGGCTTTTCGCACAGCACCGCCTTTCCTGCTTCAAGACAGAGCATTGCCCCCCTATAATGCAGGTTATGAGGAGTGGCGATATACACAATGTCCACCTCAGGATCTTTCACAAGCTCCTCATAACTCCCATATGCCCGCTTTATACCATGCTTTCTGCCAAAAGCCAGAGCTCTGTCCAGAGATCTGGAGGCCACGGCGATGATCTCGGCATCCTTCAGGCTCTTAAGACCCTCGCAAAACTTGTTGGCGATCGTTCCGGTAGCCATTATGCCCCAACCGATAGTTTTCTTCATACGGATTCTCCTTTCACCCTTAAGAACCGTTAATTAATACCATTCAGGATAATTCCAAACCTTAGGTTCCATTTTCCGGTATATATATAATTTATCACAGCTTGCCGCCCCTTTTCCATCAGGAAATCCAGGGAACATACTTAACCCGGATTTCTCACACCAATACAATGCGAGGAATACATTATTATTGTGTACAACCCTTATGGTGGGAGGATTCACATATGACAGAAACAGTTATCATGCCAGGACAACACAGGCTGCCGCCCCTGCCATACCCCTATGATGCTCTGGAGCCCGTAATCAGTGCGGAGACACTGAGAATTCATTACGACAGGCTTCACAGGGCTTATGTGGAACGCCTCAACAGGGCTGAAATGGCCATGGTGGAAGCACGCAGAAGAAACAATTATGAATTTGTGAAGTACTGGGAGAATCAATTGGCATTCAACGGGTCAGGACATATACTGCACAGCATATTCTGGACCAACATGGCACCTGCGGGAGCCGGCGGCCAGCCAGGACTTGCCACCTCTGCACAGATAAACCTCTATTTTGGCGACTTCAATAATTTCAAAGACCAGTTTATCAATGCCACAGAAAAGGTAGAGGGCTCTGGTTGGGGAATACTGGTCTGGCATCCCTCATGGCGCAGGCTGGAACTTTTGCAATGCGAAAAGCACCAGAACCTGACCCAGTGGGCTGGCATTCCCATTCTTGTCTGTGATGTGTGGGAGCATGCATACTATCTGGATTATCAGAATAAGCGAAGGGAGTACATCGAAAAGTGGTGGAGCCTGATCAACTGGGATGATGTTGAAAGACGGCTTCTGCTCGCCTTCCGGGGTCAGGCCCCTATCATCCTTTAAGCCAGAAGCGGGTTTTATCAGCCATGTCACGCCTTCTCAATAAAAACGCGGGTTCCTTCCCCAACGGAAGCAGGAGGCTCCACCATCAGGCGCCTTCCGATCCTGCCGCGCAGCTCGGGTACATGGCTGATAAGGCCTATCATCCTCTCCTTCTTGCTGATGCGCTCAAGGGAATCCATCACATTATCAAGCAGGCTTCTGTCCAGTGTACCAAAGCCCTCGTCCAGGAAGAAGAACTCCAGCGGGCTTTGTCCTTTTAACTGGATCTGCTCGGACAGAGCCAAAGCCAGGGACAGAGAGGTAAGAAAAGTCTCGCCGCCGGAAAGGCTTGTCACCATCCGGTACACACCTCCGTTGGCATTGTCACGAACTACGAATCCATTATCAGCATCCAGTTCAAGAGCATATTTGTAGCGGGTCATTATGCCCAGGGTTTCAGTTGCCCTGGCTGCCACATAGCGGAGCCTTTCTTCGGCAATATAATCAATAAAACTGTTATCCTTGCCCCTATTGCCACCTAACAGCTTTCGAATCTGTTCATAAAGCGACATTTTT
The DNA here is from genome assembly GCA_012518025.1 of Clostridiaceae bacterium. Taxonomy (GTDB): domain Bacteria; phylum Bacillota; class Clostridia; order DSM-8532; family DSM-8532; genus Thermoclostridium_A. The sequence continues at coordinate 4,508 of JAAYTP010000079.1, read as the reverse complement.
TTATCGGCCTCTTCCAGTTCACGGGTCAATTCAAGCCATCTTTGGTGTTTCATGCTGATGTTCTGATAATGGTGGACAGCTATATCATATTCCGAGTTGCTGGCATCCCTGGCAGCCAAAGCCTCCTGCCAGGCTTCTCTGATTTCCTCCCACCCTTCTTCAGTGATGGTTCTGGCATTGAGCCTATTGGTTATGCGTTCCTTATCGGCTTGTATCCTGATACCTGCCCGTTCATATTCCTCTATCCTTGTCTTCCAGGCATCAGACTCCTCTTCTGAAAGCACGGCCTTCTCCACATCATCCGTATCTTTGAAACCCATACCGGCAAAGGCTTTATTCATTCTGTCTTCATCTTCCCGCATATCCTCGGTAATGGTTTTCTTTTGGCTTAACAATAGTGATTCTTCTTCTCGCAGGTTCTGGTGATCTGTTTCCAGGTTCTTGATTTTTTCTTCCAGCGATCTTTCGGTTGTTTCGTATTCTTCCAGCTTATCCTTTATGCGCCTTATCTCATCCTCCAAGTCGGATCCGCCGGTTATCTGGTGAATACGTATCTGCTTGGTTCTCAACTCATTCTTAAGATGTGACATCTCAGCTTCGCATTTAATTGTCTCGCCGCTTTCAGCCTGCAGCTCCTCTTTCAGCTCGCCGATCCGAGATTCCTTAAGGCCGATTTGCTGATTAAGAAGATCCAACTCCTTATTAACGGCCTTTGCTCTCTGATCGTTCAGGTCAAGGCGATCCATCTCGTCGCGGATGCTTGATATAGACCATTCGGCAAGGAACCGGGATACCTTCTTGTGGTTTTCCTCCCATAACTTCCGGGTTTCTTTAAGGGAACGTTCAGTCTTCATAACCCTTTCTCTTCCCAGCTTTATTTCCGAGAGTATACCACTCTCTAGAGCCCTTTCCTCCGATAGGGTTTCGTTCAGTTTTTTCATCCGCTCCGAAAGATCTGAAAGGGTTTTCTCCCCATCCTTCAATTCTTTCTGCTTTAGATTAAGCTCCCTCTCCAAACCTTCCAGTTGGGTTGCCAAATCATCCGTATCAAGGCTTTTTAATGCATCGGGGAGCTTCTGCCTTTCCAGTTCTAATTCCCTGGTTTGAGCCTTAAGGATTTCCCTCGCCTCATCATGCTGCAGCTTTGCTGCTTTTAGCTGTTCCCTGTTAATCAGCAGTTTGGCTTGAGCATTCCTAAGAGCTTTGTCAGCATCCTCCAGCCTGCTTCTGATCTCTCCCACCCTGGATTCAAGTTCGGATAACTCCTCCAAATTCGCCCTATGGGCAGGCTTAGGGTGATGCTCGGATCCGCACACCGGGCAGGCAACTCCTTCTTTAAGCTGCCCGGCTAGTCTTAAGGCAGCATCCCTGTCCAGCATACTTTCTGCCTCTATAAGCTGAAGCCTGTATTTTTCACAGGAAACCTCTGCCTCGTCCCTGGCCTTGATAAGCAACTGATTCCTCTTTTCAGCTTTTTCAAGCAACAAGCCTGCATTATCCATCCGTGACTTCAGATCCCGGATCTGATCCTGGCGAAGCTGGATGACCCTGCAGACTCCCTTTATGTCCTGAAGCTCCTGGGCTTTCTTTTGATAATTGTTTTTGTTTTCCTGGAGCATCCTCTCATGATGGTCTTTCTCCCCCGTAAGAGCCTCTGCTTCCTTTATTGCGGTATCGATGGCTTTTCTGGTCTGTTCAAGCCTGACCTCTGATTCACTCACCATCTTTATTAGATGTTCATGCTCATTTTCAAGCCCTTTCAGGTCTTTTTCCAGCCTGACCCCCTCATCCTCAAGCCTTACTCCCTCCTGTATGTGCTTTCTATATTCCGGATCAATGACCAGGGTATCCCATTCTTTTTTCAGGCGGTCGGCCTCAGCTACAAGCCTTTCATAATCCTCTGTTTCCTGACCTATCAGGAGATTTTTTTGTTCCGTTGCATTTTTTAGCCGGGTAAGGGTCTCAGTCAGAGATTCCAGCTTCTTTTTCAACGAGTCGATCTCATCTTTAAGGGACAGGGCATCTTCCAGTCTTGCCTTTCTGGCCACCAATTCAGGATGCTTTACCGCTCTTTCTTTTTTAAAAGACTCGTAGCTTTTTTGATACCTTAGAAGATCAGCCCCGACAGAAGGAAGCTTACCCTGAACTTCGGCCAGTTGCACATTTATTTTTTTAAGTCTTTCGGTCTGGTCTTTGTGTTTTCTGATGGGTTCAATCAGTCTGTCGGCTTTATCCGCCCTGTCCAGCTTTGCCCTTGCATCTGCTATATCCTGAGCTGACGAGGCATGGTGCTTTTCCCGCTCCTCAATATCTGCCATCTCCTTAACCAGCTCCCAGACCTCCTTTGCCTGGTTGTACTCCAATTCCAGCTCTTTATATAACCTAAGAGCCTTCTCCTTTTCTGCGGCAGCTGCTTCCATGGCTTTACCGGCTTCCTTCAGGGCTTCGTCCGAGGCATCCTGATAGCCCCGCAGCTCACCTGACAACGTGTCCAGGCAGCTTCTCAGCCGGTCTATCTTTCTGTTCAACTTGTCCGTCAGCAGTTTTCCATACTCCTCAAGATAGAAAATCCTCTCCAGCATCCGGCGGCGATCGGCATTGTTCATTAGCAGGAATTCATGAAAGCTGTTCTGGGGCAGCACTACAGCCCGGGTGAAATCCTGTTTGTTAAGGCCGATTAATTCTGTTACCTTGTTGGTGACATCGGTAGCCTTATCACATATGGGAACCTCACCCAAACCTGTCAATTCCATCAGGCGGGCAATCTTGATGACAGCTATATTGTCGGAACCCTTCTTTTTTTGTGAAACCCTTTCCACCCTGTATCTTCTTCGGGCACCATCCTTTAAGAGTTCAAAGGTAAAGGACACCCTCATGGTTTTGCTATTGATATTGATTATGCCCTGAGTGCCATTTTTCGCTCTTCTGACATCACCGAAAAGAGCAAAGGTGATGGCATCCAAAATAGTGGATTTGCCGCTTCCGGTGGGTCCAAATATCCCAAAGAGCCCGGTTTCACCCAGGGTTTCGAAATCTATACTCTGTTTTTCTTTAAAGCTTTGCAGCCCTTCAATCTCAAGGGATATCGGCCTCACCGGCTTTTACCTCCTCATCCTGGTCATTCACTATTTCAAGGAATGCCTGCATAACATCATCAGGAATCTCCACACCCATCCTGCTTCTGTAGAATTCCATGAAAAGCTCATCTATCTTTTTCCCCTCACGTATGCCATTGTAGTAGGTATCCGTGGTGGGCTGATCCTTCAATTGGGGGCGGATATTGATGATACCGGGATGCAAACTTCTGAGCCTTTTTTGTTCGTCCAGGGTGAGGATCCTGTCGGTCACAATAACCAGATCCACCCAGGCATCCTTATCCCTGCCTTCCTCGCACCATGTAAGGGCTTGTCCGTAGCCCTCCTCTGCAACCCATCTCCTTAATGGTTTTCCGCAGTTCAAATAGATTGGAGTAACCCGGGTCTCCTTTCCGGGCAGAGCCTCTACAAGATACACCGCCTTGCTGTGTTCGGCCTCAGAAAAGCTGTAGGCCAGGGGCGACCCGGAATAGAAAGCCGGGCAGGGCGCACGGCGTACTTCCTGCGGCCTGTGGAGATGCCCCAGGGCAGCGTAGTGCGCTCCGGAAGGCAGCACGTCAGGATCCACCGTTAAAGCGCCCCCCACCTGGAGGGTTCTTTCGGAATCGGATTCCCTGCCGCCCATCATAAAAATATGGGCTACTATCAGATTGACCGTATCCTCTCTGAACCTTCTGCTTCCGGAAGACAATAACTCACCGATTTTGTCGGAGTAAGCCTTTTGCAGGATTGCTTCATCGGCCTCTCTCGACAAGACCTCTTCAAGACGTGATTCCGATGGGTAGGGAAGAGTAAGAATGATTGCATGATGATCGCAGCATGGCAGAGCCAGCTCCAGCCACCCAGGCCCCGAGTCTGTTACGAGAATCCCACTCCCGGTTTTGTACTCACCGGCATCGCTTGCCGGATAGCCCAACAGAATTATACCGTTCTTATAGGCCAGCGGGCTTGCAGCACAAAGCCGTTCAGGATTGTCATGGTTGCCTGCGATCACCACAACTGCCCGTTTACCTTTCCCGCTGAGCCTTTCAAGAGCCTCATAGAAAAGCTCTTCAGCTGAGGCAGGGGGATTGTATGTATCGTATATATCGCCGGCGACGAGGACGAGATCAACTTTCTGATCCTCACATGTCTCAACCAGCAAATCAATAAATGCTCTTTGCTCCTCTATCCGGCTGATCTGCTCCAGGCTTCTGCCCAGATGCCAGTCGGAGGTATGCAGGATGCGCATGTTTGCCTCCCTTTGCACTGTAGTCACTGTAAAAAGGACAAAACCACTTATACGGGTTCTGTCTTTAATTATATAACGATATACAGCCCGATACAAAGAGCATTATTTATATTTTCCCGTTATGGTAAATATTTCTTACGGGTGGGAAAAGTTCAGAACTCATGTGGCATAAGACGCTTTTA
>JAAYTP010000078.1 GCA_012518025.1 Clostridiaceae bacterium | reverse complement strand
TCAAAACAGACATCGTCGAATAGGTTTTACCGCTTCCCCTCAGAAATTCCCGCAACAGCTTGAAGTTTTTCACGTTATGCCTCCTTTCAGGCATAAAGAGGTGAATCAATATATGTATATCGAGCAGCATATGCGATTTATCTAATTTAATCCGTATAATTGTGAAAAAAGAACCATGGAAGTTTTATGGCATGAACCGAGCACCCAATAGGTTTGAATTATTGTATGAAGATACCGGCAAAGGCTCTGCCCGGGAGCCCTCTGCCGGATAAACACACTTAATCCTGGCGAAGTGCCTTCATAACGCTGAGCTTCATGGCGCGCCTTGCAGGAAGCACCCCGGCAAGCAGGCTTGCCAGGAAGGAGAACCCCGCTCCTGCCACCATGAGCCAAACAGGTATATAGGAAGACGGCATCCCCTCTCCCTGAGGCATCCACATGATCTGCCCGCCGAGATTGATGTTGAATCTGTTCAGAGCCATTGATGCCAGAAGGCTCAGGCCTATACCAAACACACCCCCGAAGATGCCGATCCATCCCGCCTCCATGAGAAAGATGCGCCTAATATCTTTCAGTCTTGCTCCAATAACCTTGATGATACCGATCTCCCGGGTTCTTTCATATATGGACATATACATGGTGTTGGCAATACCGATGGCCGCAATGATAAAGGCCGTTATGCCTATACCACCCAGTATCTGTCTTAGACCTGCCGACTGCTGTTTCATCTGTTCAAGGATCTGAATAGGACTGTAGGCCTCATAACCCATATTCTTTATCTGATCCATTACATCTGTGACACTGTCAATATCCTTAACCTTCACAATGGCCTGGTAATATCCCTCATTCTCCTGGGATCCCCGGCCGCCGCTACGACCTACAATGACGCCGCCTCCGCCGCCGCTATCCTGCTGATTAAACTTGTCCTGCTCCTTCTTATACTTTTTTACAGTTTCTATGGGCATGACAATGGAATAATCATATTGGCCGCCGCTCTCGGATACGATTCCTACAACTTCAACGGTTACAGGTTTCACCTTTTTCTTGGATCTTTGCTGACCAGGATAAGGCTTCTCGCCATAATTCATATCCCAGCTGATGGTGACCTTTTCCTCCATCAGGTTAAGGTCTTCCGGTGCCGGCTCCCAACGGGAGGATTTGGGATTGTAAAGATTATACTTTATATATTCGCCGACCACCATGTGATCGGTGTCCTCACTGGTAAGGCCACGGCCGTTACCTATGGGAATATCCAGCATATCAAAAACATCCGGGTCAACACCCATGATATAAGCCCAGCCCACATACTTTCCCACCATCATTTTAAGATTGAGCTCCATGATGGGAGTTGCGCCCTCCACGCCCTTCATCCTGGAGAATTCAGCAATCTTGGCATCGGTCAGGGGCTCAATCTTATTTCCGTCGGGAGTCATGCCGCCATCATTCCAGTTGTATACCTGAATCTGCATTATGTTCCCCATCTGGCTGAGCTGGTCAATGAAGTTCTTGTTCATGGCCAGACCAAGGGAGATCATTACCACAATGGCACAGGTTCCAATCATGACTCCAACAATGGTCAGGATGGTTCTGAGCTTACGGCGCCATAGGTT
>JAAYTP010000077.1 GCA_012518025.1 Clostridiaceae bacterium | reverse complement strand
TTCAGCTTAATAATGGCTGCCAACACTAAAAGCCATAAAAGCCGCATGGCACTCACTGGACGATGGGTGCTATGTTTTTTGCCCTATCTCAGTTTTTCGAAAATACTGCATCCGGTATCTTAGCGGCGTCATGCCGGTGCGGTTGCGAAACACTTCGGTGAAATAGCTCTGGCTGGGGAAGGACAGAATTGAGGCGATCTGTGACGGACTGTGGTCGGAGTAAGCGAGCATGTTTTTAGCCGTGTCAATTTTTCTTGCCTGGATATATTCACTTATTGTGTAACCGGTTTCATTTTTGAACAGCCGGGAGAGATACGACGGGTTCAAGCCCGCAAATTTTGCAAGGGACGCAGCTGTAATGCGCGTATGAAGATGGTCGTAGATATAGTCAATACAGTTTGCCACATGCCTGGAGCACACCTTTTTCTTTCGCAGGTTTCTCATTCTCCTTGCGTAATCCAGACACATTACGGGATGCAGATCCGCCACCTCTTGCGGCGTCTTGCACTTATCTGCCTTCTGGATGTAAAAATCGCTTAAACCATAGGAAACAGACAGCTCCATGCCGCCCTCGATGCAATACCTTGCCACCAGCGCGGCCGTGATAACAAAATGATATTTAATATTCTGAAGGTAATCCTCCGATAATGTCCCAAGACCGGGCTTATCAAGCAGGGACTCTTTGCATAACTCGCGCGTTTTGGCGACATTCCCCGATTTGATTACCGAGTAGAATTCCAGTTCCGGGTCGTAAGGCGCACGAAAAGTATTGCTCTCACGCCGGACAAATTCCTTGTAAAACAACTCCCGGTCAATGTTCATGCAAACCTCCCCTTTATATACGGCATGCACTGGCAGGCCAACAGTTTCAACCGCATATCCACAGATCAGATAATATCATAAAAACGATAATTATGAAATAAAAACGATATACTCTTTATCAGGTTCATGTCAAGCTTAAATTAACATTATGAAAAGGGGTTTACCAACGCCTATGATTATTCTTCCATGTCCGCCTCCCCATTGATTACGAAGTACTGGAGACGATGGGCTTTGGCCTGACCGGTCCTCACTATGACAGGATAAGAGAAGATTTGATATCATTATGGAAAGGGAGAAGCTGAATACATTCAGGGAGGTATGTTTTATGAAAAGGCATATGAGATTTTTAGCGCTGATTTGCTGTATTCTGCTTGTTTTCAGCAGCCTGGCCGGATGCGGGAACAATGCCGCTGACCCTGCTGTTGAACCTGCCGATCCTACTCCTGCGGAGAAAACCGATGTTGAGCCAGCACCTGCGGAGAAAACTCATGAGCCAATGCCCACAGAGGAAGCTGATGTTGAGCCACCCCCCATGCCTGAAACGGGACACTCGACCTCTCCTCCCAAAAACCAGGTTGACGAAAGCGAGATTCCACAATATGAAGGTTACACCCTTTTGTGGCATGATGAGTTTAACGGGACTAGCCTGAACACAGACGTATGGACCATTGAACAGCGCAGGCCGGGCTGGACCAACAATGAACTTCAGGAATACACCACATCAGGTGACAACGTATTTATAAGGGACGGAAGGCTTGTCCTCAAGGCCATTAAAACACAGAAAAACGGAAAGGACTATTATACCTCCGGCAAGGTTAACACAAGGAGCAAAAAGGATTTCATGTACGGGAAGGTCGTGGTAAGCGCCAAAGTACCGGAAGGACAGGGGTTATGGCCCGCGATCTGGATGATGCCTACGAATGAAGGCTTATACGGCAATTGGCCGAGGTGTGGTGAAATTGATATTATGGAAGTCCTTGGAAACCAACCCCATATAGCCTATGCCACCATACACTATGGCAACCCTCACGCGCAGCAGCAAGGATTCAAGACCCTGGCCGACGGTAACACCTTTGCAGATGACTTCCATGAGTTTTCCCTGGAATGGGAGCCCGGCGAAATGCGTTTCTATGTTGACGGGGAACTGATACATACAGTAAATGACTGGTACACCGCGCTGGGCGGAATGGAAAAACCTTATCCGGCACCGTTTAACCAGGATTTCTACCTTCAGTTGAACCTGGCGGTGGGCGGTAACTGGCCGGGAAATCCCGACGAAACCACTGATTTTTCCAGGGCTGAGTTTGAAATTGATTACGTCAGGGTATACCAGAAGCCTGAGTATGACACAAATGTCAAAAGGCCCGAAAAAAAATTCCGTGAGCCATTGGAGGACGGAAACCTTATCTACAACGGAGACTTTTCGGAAGCTGAGGATTTGCACGACAATACCAACTGGGTATTCCTTCTGTTCCAAGGGGGCGAAGGATCTGCGGAGATAAAGGATGGAATGATGATTATCAAAACCCGAAACCAGGGAGCGGTGGATTATTCGGTGCAGCTTGTACAGGCCGATCTTCCCATGTACAAGGGAAGGAAATACCTGATCTCTTTTGAAGCTCGCGCTTCGGAAACACGGAATATGAACGTGTGCGTATCGGCTCCCAATGTAAACTGGATCAGGTATTTCCCTGATACCTCGGTGACCCTGTCCAACAGTTGGCAAAACTATACATATGAGTTTACCATGAAAGAAATGGACGACAACTACGGAAGGCTTGAGTTTAACATGGGCAACATGGGATCAACGGCCGACATCTATATGAGGAATGTTCGGGTGGAATTCATCGAGTAATCCATTTCTGCGGCAGGATGACCCCCATCCCCTTGAGCCTGCGGGGATAGGGGCTTTTCTTTCAATAATATAAACACAGTGGGATTTATGCCAGTATATAACTGTTCATTAAATAGCAAAGGAGTTTACAAATCATGATGAAGCTTAACAGAGGAATCAACCTTGGAGGCTATTTGTCACAATGTGTCCATACCCATGAGCATTACAGAAGTTTTATAGGCGAGGATGATATAAAACAGATAGCAGCTTGGGGATTTGATCATATCCGCCTTCCCATTGACTGCGAAGTGTTGGAAACCGCCGAGGGCGCAAAGAAGCCTGAAGGCTATCAATATGTGAGCAATGCGGTTTCATGGAGTCAAAAATGCAACCTGAATATAATACTGGATCTTCACAAGGCCTATGGTTATGATTTCAATAATGCCGGTGACAGTTCAAAAAACAACCTGTTCACCAGCCCTGAGCTGAAGAAGCGATTTATCAGACTATGGGAGAACATCTCCAATGAATACGGAAGCTACGGCAATGTGGCCTTTGAGCTCTTAAATGAAGTTGTTGAAGAAGAAAACACGGATTCATGGAACCAGCTTATTCGCGAGACGGTATCTGTAATTCGTAAAACGACGAGGGAAACACCCATTATCTATGGAGGAATCTGCTGGAATAGCGCCAGTACGCTGAAATATCTGGAGGTCCCGCAGGATAAAAATACGATATTCACTTTTCATTTTTATGAACCGCTGGTCTTTACCCATCAGAAGGCCTATTGGGTTGAAAAGATAGATAAGAAAAAGGACATCTTCTACCCCGAGACCATGGACTATTACAGGAAGCATTCTGCCGAGCTCGGTGTTCAGGGTAAACCCGCCATAGACTCCCAATCAGAAGCCATGGGACCCGAGTTTATGCGAGAAAAGGTTATGGAAGCTATAGAAGCAGCAGAAAAAGCGGGGGTCGGTTTATATTGCGGTGAGTTTGGAGTAATCGACCAGGCCCCTGTTATGGATACACTTCGATGGTTTCAGGATGTGGACAAGGTCTTTCGTGACTTTAACATCGGCTGTGCTGTCTGGACATACAAGAAGATGGATTTCGGATTGATTGACAGCCACTACGACGACATAAGAGAAGATCTGATTACCTTATGGACAGGAAAATAGTTAATTATCAGAAGGAACTGAGTATCCTTTAATGTAGGTTAAATGAGCAGCAGCTTAACAGAAGAAAACCCCTGTCCTTGTCGTTTCGCGTGGGGGTTTTGCCACTGCTCTTTTTTGTAGTAAAACTGATTATCCTGTGGTAGAATGTAGAATGATCGTGTCTGTTCTGTCGGCCAGACAAAACCTATTCACTTTTGCTTTCCTGGTTTAGAAGAGAGGAATTATCTAACATGAAAAATAGATTAATGAAGCATCAGCTGCTTCGTACCTTGGTTGAACTGCGCGGTAATCCCCGCGCCTGTGTCTATACCGAACCCATGTGGGGACTATCCATGAACCTGTGCCTGCCTTATGCAACGGTTTATATGCTGACCTTTGGCATGAGCGACTCACAGGTGGGAATTGTTGCATCCATCTATATGTTTTCCCAGATGATCTTTGCGTTTCTGTCCGGACCCATAGTGGATAAACTGGGGCGTAGAAAGAGCACTGCAATCTTCGACTTTCTGTCCTGGAGCCTTCCCTGCCTCATATGGGCCTTCAGTCAGGGCTTCTGGTTCTTCGTGGTTGCTGCACTTCTCAACGGAATGATGAAGATACCTACAGTTTCCTGGGACTGCCTGCTGATAGAGGATGCTCCAAAGGAGAAGATCACCCAGATTTATTCGCTGGTCATTCTCGCCACAAATCTCTCAGCCCTTTTTGCCCCCATCTCCTCTGTCCTTGTGGCAAAGCTGACACTGGCGCCGGCAATACGGATTCTCTATATCAACGCCTTTATTGTCATGACCGCAAAGCTTTTGATACTGTATAAGCTCTCAACAGAAACCGCTGTGGGCAAAATCAGGCGCGAGGCAACACGTGACAAGTCGTTGGGCGAACTTCTGTCGGGATACAGGGGTGCGGCTCACAAAATAATGACCTCAAAAGGCACAATATTTGCAATCATCATCAGTATACTGGTGGAGATCGCTGCCATGCTCGGCAGCACCTTCTGGCAGATCATCGTGTCACGACGCATTGGTGTCCCGGACACCCTGCTGCCCATTTTTCCAATGGCAAAAAGCATCATCGCCATTGCTCTTTTCTTCACCCTCATCACCCATATCAGGCAGACCAGGCTGAAATGGCCTCTTTATGGAGGTTTTGTAAGCTCCATAATTGGTTGCTTGTTGCTGATCTCAGTTAAGAGCACAAACTTTTGGGGATACCTCATCCTGTCGGTTTCACTGATATTTGAAGCACTGGGCGGCGCCGTTCTAGCTACTCTGAGGGAATCCCTGGTGGCGATTCATGTGGATCCCGCGGAACGCTCCAATATTCTGGCTCTCTTGCAAACCACGGTCATGCTGGTGAGCGTGCCCTTCGGATACATAGGCGGGCTTCTGAGCGATATTTCAAGGGTTCTCCCCTTTGTCCTCACCATCGGACTGCTGCTCCTTGGTATACTGGCAACGGCCTTGTATTACAATGGTAATTTCAGAAAGTCGGACAATGCCAGGGGAACAATATGACCCCTTACGTCCTGCTTGATCCGGAAAACCTGGAGAACCTACCCTCGGGCCTTGGCGTGGTAACCTAAAGCAATGAGAGTCTTCAGCCCTGCATTCATGGCTTCCGCATCTTCAAAACGGATCTCCAGCGCACCTTCCTCGTTCTCACGGCTGTGTACAATTCCTATGTTTTTAATATTGATACCCTTTCGGGCAAGGGCTGTGGCGATGGTTGCAATAATGCCCGGTCTGTCCTCCACATCCACAACAATATCGAAATCCCTTTGAATAATGCTCTTTTGCATATCAGCAAAGGAGTTTCGAAAAGCTCTGGCTGTTTTGAAGAACTGGATGAGCTCTTCCTCGTTTCCTTCCTTTAGAACGTTGCTAAAATCAGATAATTGACCTTCCATAGCTGACAGGGTCTTAAGGATCATGTCCCTGTTGGATAGACAGATGCCTGCCCAGAGCTCCGGGGAAGATGATGCGATTCTGGTGATATCCTTGAAACCTCCGGCGGCTATGGTCTTCATATGCCCGTCCGGCCCGTCCAGTTTCTTTACCATGTTTACCAGAAGGGAAGCCACCACATGGGGAACGTGGCTGATGGCGGCTGTCACGCGATCATGTTCAGAAGGTGTCATTTCAAGGGGAATAGCCTTAAGATCCTGGATAACGTGTATTAGGAGTTGTTTTTTGTGTTCAGGTGTGTTTTTATCGGTGGTAATCACGTAGTAGGCATTCTCAAAGAGATTGGTCTTGGCAGCGGAATAGCCTGATTTTTCCGATCCGGCCAGGGGATGGCCTCCGATGTATTGACCCGAGACCCCTGCTTCGGCCATGATTCGGCTCACATCCACCTTGGTGCTGCCCACATCGGTTATTACACAGTCCGGCTTAAGATTTGGTATCAGCCTTTCCAACACATCCCTCATGGCAAATACTGGCACACAGAGAAAAACCATGTCACAGGACTTGAACTCAACCAATTCAGAAGATGCGGCAATATCCACAACCCCATCGGAAACAGCCCTGTCCAGGGTTTCTCCCTCCCTGTCCCATGCTACAATGCGATACCTGCCGCCCCTTCTTTTGAGGGCAAGAGCAATGGAGCCACCGATAAGCCCCAGACCAGCCAATCCTATTGTCAAATCATTCTTCATTTATATTCACCTGCCATACTACTGAAAAAGCGCCCTTTGAGCGCTTATTCGCCTACGCTTGTATATCCGTTATTCCTGTTGCATCAAACCCATTTGCGATGGTGTCAGCCAAAACCAGACTTTGTTAGAGTTTTAAATCACCGGTCTCCAGCATCCTGGCTACAAAAAGAATGCCCGCTACTGTTTTGGCATCTTTTATGGTACCGTCCTGTATCATATTGATGACCTCGTCCAGTTTATACTTCCCAGAATGTATAAACTCGTCTTCATCCGGGCATACCTCGCCCAAGGAAAGGCCCGTGGCAATAAAGATATGGAGGATCTCATCTGCAAAAGCCGGTGCAGGGTGGAGGGTCATTATTTTAGTCAGCTTTTTTGCGGCGTACCCTGTCTCTTCCTTAAGCTCCCTTGCGGCACATTGGATGGGTTCCTCCCCGTGATCCAACTTGCCTGCCGGTATCTCCAGCGAAACCTCTTCTATGGGTTTGCGATACTGCTTGACCAGTATAACATGCCCATCTTCAGTTATGGGAACGATCACAGAAGCGCCCGGGTTTCTGATGACATCCCTGTAGGTTATCTTCCCATTGGGCAGCTCCACTGTCAGCTTCTCAATATCAAAAATAGATCCTTCATAGATGGGTTCTGTTTTGATGGTCCTTTCGTAGTATTTCATGCACATACCTCTCATTATAATTAATACCCGGCAACCTTGTTGAATACGGTAATACCAGATTGCTTCGTCACTAGCCTCCTCGCAATGACATGTGTTCTAGAGATTGCTTCGTCACTACGTTCCTCGCAATGACATGTGTTCTAGAGATTGCTTCGTCACTAGCCTCCTCGCAATGACATAGTGGAGGTTCCCGCCAATGACAGATCCAGACTTGTCATTGCGAGCGTCAGCGAAGCAATCTCAGACCCCGAAGCCCTCCTCACAAAAAGCATCGTTGGTTATTGCTTGCCGATCTCCCTTGCTTTTTTGGTGCATTCTCCCATAGCCCTGATAACGGCGCTTCTGAAGCCTGCCTTCTCCAATTCCGCAACGGCTTCAATGGTGGTTCCCGCAGGTGAGCAGACCATATCCTTAAGCTCCCCCGGATGCTTCCCTGTTTCCAGCACCATTTTTGCAGAACCCAAAACCGCCTGGGCTGCAAGCCTGTATGCCTGATCCCTGGGTATTCCCGATTGCACGGCGGCATCGGCCATGGCCTCAATGAACATAAAGACATAGGCCGGGCTGCTGCCCGTAAGTGCGGTGACCTCGTCCATCAGGCTCTCTTCCAGCTCCTCAGCCATGCCGGAGTACCTGAGAAGTTCCATTATGCTTTCTTTTTCGTCAGACGACAAGGTATTATCAAAACATACAAGGGTCATTCCCTCCCCCACCAGGGCAGGGGTATTGGGCATGGTTCGCACAACCCGTGCCTGGTTCCCGAGGATACCCTTATACCATGATATGGGAAGTCCCACAGCAATGGACACAAGGACTTTATTCCCCAACGTATCCCTGATCTCCTCCAGAACGGCCTTCGCATATCTGGGCTTTACAGAGATGAAGACAATATCCGACACATTTACCAGCTCAACGGCATCTTTGCATGGCTTAATACCGGTTTCAGCAGCCAGCCTATCCAAGGCCTTCCGGTTGATATCGCAGGCAAATATCTCATATTTTTTATCGGTGTCTCCCTTCATGATGCCTTTTATCAGGGCACCGCCCATGTTTCCGGCTCCAATGAATCCAACTTTTACAGACATATACCTCATACCTCCCTGCACTATTGGCAAGTGAAATGGCTTTTACCATTTATCCATCATGGAAACCTGATCGTCATCACCAGCTATATACTGTATTCCAAGATGTTCATAGGCAAGCCGGGTGGCCTTCCTGCCCCTCGGTGTTTTTTGCAGAAATCCAAGCTGTATGAGAAACGGCTCATAAACATCCTCAATGGTGTCGGGCTCTTCCCCCGTTGAAGCAGCAAGGGTGTCCAGCCCTACTGGTCCCCCATCGAATTTCTGGATGATTGAGAGAAGAACATTCCTGTCTACACTGTCCAATCCCAATTGGTCAATATCCAGCGCTTTGAGGGCATATCGCGTAACCTTCAGATCGATGTGTCCATCGGCCTGGATCTGGGCAAAATCCCTTATTCGTTTGAGAAGGCGATTGGCAATACGTGGGGTACCCCTGGATCTCTTAGCGATCTCTGCAGCGGCATCAGGGTCGATGGCTATGCCAAGAATTGATGCGGATCGTTCAACAATTCTTTTCAGTTCATCAGCTGTATACAATTCAAGCCTGTTGATGATGCCGAATCTATCCCTCAAAGGAGATGTGAGCAATCCTGCACGGGTGGTTGCACCCACCAGCGTAAACCTGGAAAGATCAATGCGTATGGATCGGGCGCTTGGTCCTTTTCCAATAACGATGTCCAGCGCATAATCCTCCATGGCCGGATAGAGTATTTCTTCCACCGTCCGGTTCAGGCGGTGGATCTCATCAATGAACAATACGTCCGTATCCCCGAGATTGGTCAATATGGCGGCCAGATCCCCCGGTCTTTCAATGGCTGGACCCGATGTAATCCTCAGGTTGGCACCCAGTTCACAGGCAATAATACCTGCCAGCGTGGTTTTTCCCAGGCCGGGCGGGCCATATAAAAGCACATGATCCAGGGCTTCATTTCTCTGTTTGGCAGCCTGTATAAAGACCTGAAGGTTCTCCTTGACTTTTTCCTGGCCTATGTAATCGCCCATTTCACGGGGCCTTAAACCCGCCTCGTCAAAATCATCCTTCTTAAACTCACGGCCCATCAGGCGTTCATCTTCATGCAAATCTTTCACCTTCCCGGTCTTATTACCTGTCTCTTAACCTACAGCATTGTCTTCAATGCATCCCGGACAATGCTCTCCACCGTCTTGTCTTCACCATATGCCGAGGCTACAGCCCTGTTGGCTTCGGAGGATGTGTACCCAAGCATGACAAGTGCACTCACAGCCTCACTCAGCCTGGAATCACCACCGGCATCGGAGGCAATACCCTGGACATCATTAAGCTTCGGCATATCCTTGTATTCCTTTTTCAGCTTGTCCTTCAATTCCAGAATAATTCTCTGCGCCGTCTTCTTTCCAATCCCTGGAGCCTTGATAAACCGATCCACATCATCGGTCAAAACCGACAGACCAAATTGTGTTGGAGGGATATTGGCAACCACAGCCAGAGCTGCCTTCGGACCTACCCCGCTTACGGTCAGCAGCTGCTCAAACATTTTCAGTTCTTCTTCGCAGAAAAAACCGTACAGGGACATATTATCCTCACGCACATTCAGGTGGGTAAAGACCTTAACCTCTTTTCCCGTCTCGCTTTGATGATAAAGAGGGGTCAATGCGGTATAAACCCTATAACCCACTCCCCCCACTTCCAGGACAATGCAGTCGGCTAATTTCTTCTTCAGTACACCCTTAAGGTAAGCAAACATAATCAGTCACCATGCCCTGAGAAGTTGTAGTCCCTCAAACCAAGCTTTATTTGCAGCTCTTCCACAAGGGCTCGGTAAGCGGCTATTTCCTCTTTCAATTCCTTAAGAAGCTCATCCTTCATCCTGATGACTTCTATAAGATCCTCTCTGCTCATTTCCTCCAGTTTTACCATAGTCAATACCTCCCATAATGCGGTTTGCCGCCTGTCCCGGTTTTTTAAACAATCTTCTGATAGAAAAATGTATCAAGGGGCTTTAGGTTATATCTCTGGTAATTGATAATCTGCTCGGTACTTCCAATGAATAAAATCCCGTTGGGCGCCAGGCTCTTTGATAATTCCTCAAAGAGGTATTCCTTGGCCTCTTCAGTAAAGTAAATCAGAACATTCCTGCACAGGATGATGTCCATATCCCTGGGAAAGGAATCCCTCAGCAGGTTGATATTGCGGAATTCCACACATCTTTTGACCTTTTCAGATATGGCGTACATATCCTTATCTTGTTTCGTGAAATACTTCTCAAAATCGGAGGGAAGTTCCCTCAGGTTTCTTTCAGGATAAATGCCTTTCTTTGCTTTATCCATGGCATCATGATCAATGTCGGAAGCCAGGATCCTGATCCTTTCAAGGGGTAAGAATTTATTCAAAATCATTACTACCGTGTATGGCTCTTCACCAGTGGAACATGCCGAGCTCCAGATTCTGATATCCTCCATTTTTTTCTTCTGGTTGAAAACCGCAGGCAGGATCTTCTTTTCAAAAAGCTGCCATTGTGCCGGGTTGCGGTAAAACTCAGACACATTAATGGTCAGATATCCGATGAATACATCCCTCATCTCCCTGTTTTCCTTGATTTCCTCAAAGAAGCACAGAAAGGAGGAGAAGCCGTGTTTCTCTGCAAAAGATATGATACGGCGCTTCATCTGTTTTTCCTTGTATAGGTTCAGATCAATATGGGAAAGGTTATAAAACAACATCTTAAACTCTTCATAATCTTGAAATACAGCCATTTGACCCCCACATTCCTTAAAACAGATAATTATTAATCAAAAATCTCTCTTATATGACAGCAAGACCGGATGCTCCGGTCTTGCCTTATGACAGGCAAGACCGTTTAAACATGTCTTGCCATTATCTTTTTAATGAACTTTTACTTCTTTTCATTGAGGATGTCACCAATGGTATTGGTCAACTCTTCGGTATGCTGAGTGGGAAGACCTTCTTCAGCCGGCTCAAGTTCTTCTTCGCCTTCACGAACCGGATCGATGGGCTTGACCTCCTTGATGCTGAGGCTGATCTTTTTAATTTCAGGGTTGACTTCCATGACCTTCATTTCAACTTCCTGGCCTACTGAGAGAACCTCATCGGGCTTGGCAATCCGGACATTGGAAATCTGGGAGATATGAACGAGTCCTTCAATACCGTCGGCAATCTCTACAAAAGCACCGAAGGGAACCATGCGCTTGATGATACCGGTTACGATGTCACCAACATGGTATTTCTCCTCAATCTTGTACCAGGGATTGTCTTCCGCTTTTCTGTAGCCAAGGGAAATCTTTTTCTTTTCCCTGTCCACACCGATAACCCTGACGGTGACAGTATCTCCTACCTTCAAAACCTCGGAGGGATCGCCAATCTTATTCCATGAAAGCTCTGATATGTGTATCAGACCGTCCACGCCGCCCAAATCAACAAAGGCACCAAATTTCGTCAGGCTCTTGACGGTTCCGGTATACTCCTTGCCCTCTTCCACTTCACTCCAGAAGGCTTCTGCCTTCTTGTTCTTTTCTTCTTCGATCAGTATACGGGCAGAACCGACAATCCGGCGTCTGTTGGCCAGTTCGGTAATCCTCACCTTTATTCTATTACCTACAAAGGGAGAAAGATCCTTGATATACCTGTCGCTTACCTGGGACGCAGGAATGAAGATTCTGATGCCCTTGTACTCGGCAACAAGTCCGCCTTTAACAACTTCCTTGGTCAGTACATCAATGGGCTGTTCATTCTTAAAGGCATCCTCAAGCTCTTCGAAGCCACGGATGGAATCCATCCTTTTCTTTGAGAGTGCAACGTTTCCCTCACCATCATTCAGTTTGGTGATAAGCGCTTCAATCTCTGTCCCTGGCAGTAAGTCTTTCTCAGGGTCAAAATCCGGGTCATCAATGAATTCTTCCATGGGAATAATACCATCGGCCTTATATCCCAGATCAACGAATACATCATTGGTGTTGTATCCTATAATCTTACCCTTTACGACTTCATTATTCTTGAGCTCTGTAAAGCTTTCCTCCAAGGCCTTGCTGAAATCAATTTCGCCTTCCTGCCTGTTTGTCATGTCTTCCATGTGAAAAATAACCTCCTTGATTACCCAATCAGGTGTTGAAGCCCCAGCGGTAATCCCAACTGTCTTTATATTATTTAATGAGGGCAGCTCATCAGCATTTTCTATAAGATAAGTCTTAGGACAGTTCTGCTGACAAATCTCATATAACTTCCGCGTATTTGAGCTGTTCCTTCCTCCAACAACAACCATTGCATCAGCAACCTTGGATAACTCAGCTGCCTCGGTTTGTCTCTGCACAGTCGCATTACATATTGTATCAAATTTTAATGCGAATGCAAACTTTTTCTTAAGAGTTTCAAAGATCGCATCGTATTTCGATCCCCTGAATGTAGTCTGGGCTACTGTACATATCTTTTCATCGGAATATTCAAGGTTTTCGGCATCCTCTTCATCAGCTATAATCAAAGCTTTTCCCTCACACCAGCCATTTATTCCTATCACTTCGGGATGCTGCGGATCCCCGACGATGATAATCTTAAAACCTTCATCCTGCTTTCTTTTGACAATCTCATGGATACGCTTCACATATGGACATGTGGCGTCAAGAATCCTGACATTGCGCATTTTTAGCATTTCATAGACATCCTTGCCTATGCCATGTGCTCGTACGATGACGCAATCATTCTCCCTAAGCTCGTCAATGTCGTCAATTGTTTGAATGCCCTTTTCTTTGAGGGCTTCTATGACCTGAGAATTATGGATGAGCTCACCCAGGGTAAATACCCTTTCATCAGACTGGATGTTGAATGCAGTTTTAACCGCCTTGTCCACTCCAAAGCAAAAGCCCGAATGTTTGGCAACTATAATCTCCAAGCTTGATACCTCGATACTTTTCGTGAATTTATTGTTCCATCAACCCATAGATGCTGTCGATGATCTGGTCCGACACCTTAAACAGTTCCTCCCTCGAGTAAGACTTTCTGGTGCTGTCTTCGGCTTCGGAGGTAAGCCTGTAGGGTTTTCCAAAAATAAGCTCCACCTTCTTAAAGACCCTGAAATCACCTTTTATGGCCACTGGCAGTATGGGGGCGCCGGAATGAAGCGCAAATAAAGCAATGCCTGCCTTCCTTTTTTTAGGATCCCTTTTCCTGGTACGGGTTCCTTCAGGGAACACACCTACTATTTTCCCACTCTCCAATAGCTTGAAAACAGTTTTTACTGAACCCACGTCTCCCTTTCCACGGCTGACCGGGAAAGCACCCAAGTGTTTCAGAGCCCAGGCCAGAATCCTGTTTCTAAAGAGCTCGGCCTTTGCCATATAGTGAACCTTTCTCTTTGGCACCTTCACACCGATGAGGAACATGTCCAGCGCGGTGGGATGGTTTGCACAGAGCAGGACAGGACCAGAAGAGGGTATGTTTTCCCTGCCAGTGGTTTTTATCCTGAAAAACAGTCTGAAATATATCATGAATAGTATTTTTCCAATACCGTAGAGCATATTATCCAAACCTCTTCTCTGCCATACCCATAATAATCGCCACAACCTCATCAATAGTCTTGCCGGTGGTATCGATAACAACAGCATCTTCAGCCTTTTTCAAAGGCGAATGCTCCCGCGTGCTGTCATTGTGATCCCGCTCCTCTATCTCGGCAACAAGTTCGTCGAAGGTCTTGTCCAAAAGACCTTTTTCCTGAAGTTCGAGATATCGTCTTCGAGCCCGCTCCTCCGCCGATGCAGTCAGGAATATCTTGAGACCTGCATCAGGAAGAACCTTGGTTCCAATATCCCTGCCATCCATAACCACCGGATTGTCGCTGGCAATTTCCTGCTGCAGGGCTACAAGCCTGGTGCGAACCTCTGGAAAAGCCGAAACATTGGAGGCTCCCATGGAAACCTCATTGGTTCTGATCGCAGAAGAAACATCCTCCCCGTCCAGATAGATACTCTGTATTCCGTTGTGGTATCCAACTGAGATATCTATATCAGGCATGATGCGTGAAATGCTTTCATGATCCTTTGTATCGATGCCCAGCCTTATGGCTTTAAGTGCAACAGCCCGGTACATAGCTCCCGTGTCCAGATAGATGATCCCCAGTTCTTCAGCGATCCTCCGGGCCACAGTGCTCTTCCCCGCACCGGAGGGACCATCTATGGCTATTCTAATATCTTTCAAAATGTCATCCCCCATCTGTTGAAGATGTAATCATTCGTAAGTACAGTGCGGTGGCTATACCACACGGTGGCCGATGCCGATGGCTACATCATTGAGATGGAGCAGCCCGATTCCGAAAAACACGGCAACACTCACATGCTCACCACTTCTTGCCACGGCGATCTTCCCGCCAACGTTAAGTCCCATGGCCTTTTGCATGACCTGGATAAGAGCTTCCCTGGCGGCACCTGCAACAGCGCCCTCCTCGGCATGGGATTCTTCAATAACCCCTTCCCTCTTGGCGGATACCACCGCCCGTTCAATGATCCGGGTTACCGAATTGATGAACTCACCGCCGTAATCAACGGCCGATGTTTTTATGCCGCTGTCTGCAAATTCCTTCTTCAGTTCCCTTTCCTCTTCCCTGCCGCTTGTCAGCGCCATCCGTACCGCAGCCTTGACAATGTCCTTGCTGCCAAATGACCCATTTTGGTTCATACTCTTAACCTCCGTCTAATACATTGATTATATTGGAAAATATACGGCAGGACAAGGGTGGGAAAAAAGAAAACTTTGGGGGTTAGTTCCTGATATCTACCCGCATAAGACGATTCATTCCGGGGCTTATTTTAACCGAGTTCTCCCTCATATCGGTATACAGTCCGCTGCTTTTGTCTGAAAGGTAGACATGGAAGGCGTGGGTTTGATCTGAGGCATGGATCTCCACTACATCACCATCTGTCAGCTCCAGCTTTACGGGGAATCTGTGGATGACCATGGCATGTTCACCGTTTATAAAAAGGGAGGCGCTGTTAGCTACGTACTCCCCCAATAGGTTCAGCGTAACATACCCCTGTTCTATGATGGACTGGTAGTTCTTTATGGGTTCGCCGTTCAGGCTGTCGGTTCTGAAAACTGCTCCGTAGGGCGACACCAGCATGAGTTGGACGGCGATCAGCATTATGACCATGAGAACGGAGATTGATTTTATAAAAAACTCCATATAATAACCACCTGCAACCATGGATAATAGTATTCTTCCCATGGCCAGGACGGTTCATACGATTGCCGCAGGATGCGCTTCTTGTTATATGCTGCTTCCGGCCGTATAGCCGGTAGACAGGGCGATAGTCAGGTTATAACCACCCGTATAGGCATCCACATCAATGATCTCTCCTGCGAAATAAAGTCCTTTTATGCGCTTGGACTCCATTGTCCTTGGATCGATCTCATTGACCCTTATACCGCCCGCAGTCACTATGGCCTCGGCAATGGGTCTTGACTTTGATACCGTCAGCCGGATGCCTTTTAGAAGTGAAACCATCCTTTGCCGCTCCTGGCGGGTGATCTGGTTGACCGGCTTTTCCGGCAGTATCTCCAGCAACTGGATGAATACCGGGATCATGCTTTTAGGAAGGAGTTCATGGAGAGAATTGGACAGCTGCTTCCTTGAAAACTTTTCAAAGTCCCTCTGTATGCGTCTATCGAGGATTTCCTCGCTTAGGGCAGGCTTCATATCAATAACAAGTTCTGAGCCGGTAAAACCGCAGGCAAGGATATGACGGCTCGCGCTCAGAACGAGAGGGCCGGAAACCCCGAAGTGGGTGAACAGCATTTCACCCTGATCCGAAAAAACCTTTTTCCCATCGGAATCGTATACGGTAAGACCGATATTCTTTAGGGTCAGCCCGCTTAGCTGGCGCACCCAGGTTTCTACTGTTTCCAGCGGCACCAGGGAGGGCTTTAGATCGGTGATGCTATGCCCCAGCGTCTTCGCCATTTTATAGCCGTCGCCGGTGGATCCTGTAAGGGGATAGGACAGCCCGCCTGTGGCGATCACCACAGCATCCAGTTCATAAAGGTCTCCATTATCCAGGACAATGCCTTTCACATGACCGTCCTGAGACAGGATTTCCCTTACAGATGAATTGTATTTGATTACAACATGGTTTTCTAAGGCATAATCAGTCAGGGCATCGCATATATCGGAAGCCCTGTCGGATTCGGGAAACACTCTGTTTCCTCTTTCGGTTTTCAGTCTTACGCCCCGATCATTGAAAAAAGCCATGATATCATGGTTGGAATAGCGGCTGAGGGAGGAATAAAGAAACCTGCCGTTTCCGGGAATATTCTTGATCAGTTCGTCTTCCGGACAGGCGTTGGTAATATTGCACCTTCCCTTACCCGTTATCATGAGTTTCCGGCAGGCACGTTTGTTTTTCTCAAATACATATACTCTGTGTCCCCGCCCGGCTGCACAGCCTGCGGCCATTAGTCCTGCAGGTCCTCCGCCTATTATGCCTACACGTTTATTGATCAAAATGGTGAACCTCCGGCATTTAATCGCGATTCAGCGCGGTGTTCCGATCGTCGTTTTCATAGATCTGGTACTCATCCCATAGCTTTTCCAGCTTCTCCAGCGTACAGTGGATCTGCTCTTTTTTCTTCAGCCCTATAGCAACAATCAGGGCGTTAATCAGGCTCAACGGCGCTGCCAGAGAGTCCACAAAGGATGCCATATCGCTTCTTGCAAAGAGGCAATAGTCGGCATATTCTGCCAGAGGCGAGGCATTATTGTCGGTTATGGCGATGACCGAAGCGCCCTGTTTGCTGACAAATTCCAGGGCTTTGGCGGTTCTCTTTGAATAACGGGGGAAACTGATGCCGATAACCACATCTCCCTTTTTGGCATTGACGATCTGTTCAAACATCTCGCTGACACTGGTAGTATGCACAAGTCTTACGTTTTCAAAAATCAGGTTAAAGTAGAAACCAAGAAAGCTGGCAAGGGGTGCAGAACTCCTCACCCCAAGGATAAAGATCCTGTTGGCATGAAGTATCTCGTCCACAGCGGCATTAAAGCTCTTTTCATCCGCTTCCTCCATGGTCACACGAAGCTTGTTTATATCGGACTGAAGCACACTTTTCATCACGTTATCCGGGTCGATCTGGGAGGAAGACACCTCCAGCCTCTGGGCTGAAGTGAGCCTGCTTTTTATGATTTCCCTTAATGCCTTCTGGAGCTTTGGATATCCGTCAAACCCCAACTCAGTGGCAAAACGAACCACTGTTGACTCACTGACTCCCACCTCGCTCCCAAGCTTTGCTGCTGTCATGAACGCCGCTTTATCATAATGTGCGGAAATATAATCGGCTATGAGCTTTTGTCCCTTGCTGAATGTCGGGTAGCCTTCCTTTATTCTTCTTATGAGATTATTCATATTCCACCTCAAACTCTATTTGCAATCAGGGAATAAATTGATTTCAGGAGCATATTTTATATAGGAAATACACTATTTGCACAGATACGCTTCATATTAAATAGGATACTGTTTCAGACCAAAAAAATCAAGATAGCGCCGTTTCCTCACCCCTTTCAGGAATCACAAGGCCAACCGGCTAAACCCCGCAGCCGGTCATGGACTTGCAGACATCTCAATTATGATATTATCTGTGTCAAGTCATGCCTATCATGCATATACTATATTTGCGACACTGTTATGAGGTATAACAGATGGTTTTTGCCCTTTTGCAGACAATAGGCTCCAGACTGCTGTCGCAGTATCTTCTTGCCGGCTTCATCACAGGACCCCAGTCTTTTCCGCAACCTCTTTCTGCCGAAGATGAGATACGCTATGTCAATGCCTGCAGTAACGGCGATGAAAATGCCAGAAACCTGTTGATTGAACATAACCTCCGTCTGGTTGCCCATGTGGCACGAAAATACTCGGGGAGCTCGGTGGACTCGGATGATCTGATCTCCATCGGAACCATCGGACTGATCAAGGCCGTCTCAAGCTATGATCCTGATAAAGGGATCAGGTTGGCTACCTATGCAGCACGTTGTATTGAGAACGAGATCCTGATGCACCTCAGAGCATCAAAAAAGCTCCAAAACGAAGTATCCCTCAATGAACCACTGGGTACCGACAAGGAGGGCAATGAGATTTCTCTCATCGATATTCTGGGCTGTGAAGATGAGGGAGTGGACGAGAAGGTTGATCTGACCCAGAGAATCAAAAAGCTTTACCGGCTGATAAGGTCCGTCCTTGAAGGCCGTGAACAAATCATTATCCGGCTGCGATACGGTTTATGCGGCGGCTGCGGAAAAACCCAGCGTGAGGTGGCGGAAAGCCTTGGCATATCGCGTTCCTACGTATCTCGTATTGAGAAGAAGGCATTGATCAAGCTCCATGAAGGCTTAAAATAGGGTTGGCGGCCCTGGAAAAAACCGCCTCCCTTACCCCCATCGATATCAGTAATCTGATGACCTTTCCCATAGACGGTTACTTAAACGTTACCGTTTCTTTTTGTGCTATTTTTCAATGGACAAGTTTATCACATTTCAGTATGCCGCGGTTCAATCATTCAGGGCAGTCAGCCCGTTGGCCTGTTAAGTAATCTACATTTGTCAGAATACCTGTCCATCTGATAAAATGATACCAATATAATTTGCATTATCTGTGAGGTGAGGCAAAACATGAAAAAACCGGTTTCTCAGAAGACCTTGTATCGCAGAGAGAAGGGAAAAAGCATAAAAGTCAGCACTCATCTTACCTTTTCAGATCGGGCACAGAAAGTGTACAAGATATTGTTTTTAGCAGTATTAGCATTTATAATCCTCATGATTATTGGGGTCAGAAACGATGTAATCAGTTTATGGTTTTCCGTCGTTTCGGTTTTCGCCTCCATCGTCATTCTGATAGTTGTTCCATTGCTCATCACCGTAAAGGATAGGGGAAAAGAAGCTGTATTCCACGAAATAAGGGAAAACAAGATCAAAATGGTAACCGAGTACGACATAAAAGAATCTGCATTTGGCCACAGCTATGACCACACCAAAGTAACTGTTACCGTGAACAAGGATAACACCACTGTTGTTAATAACATGGATATAGATGACAACTCCCCAGTAACTGTTTTTGATGAAACCGAGGGCAGTAACTGATCAGAATTGGACGCAGCCATCAGGTTAGAAATGCATAAATCCACATCGGAATTCTCATTTTTCTCTATATAAAGGAAAACTGCAGGCGTGATCTCTGCCCTGCAGTTTATTTGTCAAAATGAATCAGCATGAATACTTTAAGGAGGTTCGGGCAAATCCTCCGCCTCACTCTCCTGATCCTGAGTCTCCGATGATGAGTCGTTATTTTTGAAGTTCTTCTCAACCCAGCCCTTCAGCCCGCCAGTCTTCAGGATCCCCTCAAGAATTTGTTTTACAATCACCACACAAATGGGGCCTAAAAACAGTCCAAAAATCCCGAAAAACTGAAGACCCAGATACATGCCAAAGAGTGTAAACAACGGATGAATGCCTATCTGATGCCCCACCACCTTGGGCTCGATCAACTGCCGGACAAACAGGGTGATCAACCATAGAAGAGCCAATGAGAGCCCCTGCCTGGTATTGCCGGTCAGCAAATCGATAACCGCCCATGGCAAGAGAATGGAGCCTGTGCCTAAAATAGGAAGAGCATCTACAAGTGCAATGATAAGAGCTAATAGAAGGGCGTTTTCAATACCAATGATCAAAAAGCCTATCAAAACCTCACTGAATGTAACCGACATCAGTATAAGCTGAGCCCTCAGCCATCCAAACAGTGCCATGAAAACATTATTTGTAACATTCCTGGTGTTCCTGAGCCAATCGGAAGGGATCTGGGAGTCAAGGAACTTGGCAATCTTATGCTTATCGCTGGACATGAAATAGGTTGCCAGAATAGTTACCAGAATAAAGACCAAAGCCTGGGGCAGTGAGAAGGCAAACTGGATGGTTCCTGTTGCAAGATCAACCACAGGCTTTAGCAAATTCTCCAGATTGTTTGAAAAATTGTTGATTGCGTTGCTGATACCATCGGATACCTGCACCGGGAGCTTCAGGAAAAGGTTACTGGCCTCTTCAAGGACACTGTCAATAAAGGCAGATATGCTGTCGAAGGTCAGATTGAGGCTGTTGTATACATTGATGATTTCCTTTACAAGCCTTGCAATTAGCAGACCAAAAACTGTGAGGATGGCACCGAGTACCACCAGTATCGAGAAAACACTTCCGATTTTTCTTGATATGCGCAGCTTGGTTTCAATAAACTTTACGATGGGTTCAATGAGAGAAGAAAAAATAAATGCAATAATAAAGGGCACAAAGAATCCGCCTATTTTGAAGAGTATATAGACACCCAGTGCCACAAGCAGAATCTTGATTATGGAGAATATGGTCTTTTTCAGAGTATCCGGCATGGCAAACCTCCAGAAAACCGGTTAAAATGAGCTACTTGTCTTTCAAATCATGGAACGACTTCCGAAGATAGACCAGCCTTCCGTCCCTGCGGGTGCTCTCCATCAGCGAAATACCCCTTGCCATGACCCTGTGGTCAGATCTTTGAACGTTCTTCAGTAAATCGTCCAACGGGTTACCTTCCGCTGCCTTGTTATGGTCACCCTGGGAAGGAGCACCCTTTAAAACTGCTTCCCTTACAAGGGTTATATGAGGAATGTACCTCTCATACCCGGAGAATTGCGGGAATTCTGCCGCCAGTTCCTTAACAAGATCTTTCTGCAAATCCAGCAAGATATTGTTGGTTCTCAAACCGCACCAGATAATCGGACGTCTTCCTCTGCTAAATTTACCCAATTCCCCAAACTCTAAAACAAGGGGATTGTGTTTTGAAGCAACTTTCTTAAGAACCAGCTCAAGTCCCGGCAAATTGGCAGGGTTCACCTCGCCGATGAATTTCAGGGTGAGATGAAAGTTGGTTGGATTTGTATAGTTTCCCCTTATTCCGCTATCCCGCAAAGCGCTCTGGATCCTGGCTAAAAAAAGCCGGGTTTCTTCATCAAATTCAATTGCGAAAAAGCATCTCATACCCTGATCACCCACTGAGCAGAAACCAGAAGGCCAGTCCCTGATTATGATGCCCTTCTGGTTCCACCCATATTTAAATCAAATCACATGCCCGTTATAAACAGGTAAACAAATTACTGGTTAAGCTTCGCCGTTTTCATCATGGTGGCTTACACGGTTGCATCCCCCGCAGCATCCGCCACATCCTACGTAATCAGTTTCCATGCCGTTTCTGACACGATAATCCTGAAGGGCTGCCGCAATAGCCTCCTCAGCGAGAACCGAACAATGAACCTTCGCAGGTGGCAGACCGTCCAGGGCTTCAAGGACTGCCTTATTAGTAATCATCTCGGCTTCCTTAATGGTCTTTCCCTTGATCAGTTCGGTTGCCATGCTGCTGGTTGCGACAGCCGCGCCGCACCCAAAGGTCTTAAACTTGGCATCCACAATAATTCCGTCTTCAATCTTTAAGTACATCTTCATGATATCACCGCATTTTGCGTTTCCTACCTGGCCTACGCCGTCTGCGTTCTCTATCTCCCCAACATTCCGCGGGTTTGTAAAATGATCCATCACTTTATCACTATACATTTATATCAGTCCTTTCAGTTCTATATCATAAAAAATATAA
>JAAYTP010000076.1 GCA_012518025.1 Clostridiaceae bacterium | reverse complement strand
TTCAAAAACGAGTTCATAGAAATCTCTCGTGACGGCGGATATTTCTATATCAAATCCACCGCTAAGGGGTATTCCTTAGAAGCTTTCAGCAAATTATTGCAAGATTCGTTCCCTCATGTAAAAATAACCAGTTTTTCGGCTATAAGGGACACTCTCACAAAAGCACCCCGAGGCCCTGTGAAATTTGGGCAGGAACGGGAACCCATTGTGATAAATGTATCCTGTGACGAGCTGCGGGCTTACATGACCCTGTATATTCCTGAGAACGAATTGGCACCGCAAAACCGTGTTCAATTGGTAAAGGAAATCGTGGATGCATTGAACAAGGCCGGTGTTGTCTATGGAATCAAATCAGATATTCTCGCTGGAAAGCTTTCCTCGGGTGTGGAGTACCTGATAGCAGAGGGGGTACCGGCAGTTAGCGGAACCGATGCAGAAATCAAGCTCTATGAAGTAGAAGCGCCAAAGCCCCAGGTCTATGATTCCGGTAATGTCAACCACTATGAACTAAATCTCATACATAGGGTGGAAAAAGGTGACTGGCTTGGCGAGAGAAAGGATCCCACCCCCGGCATCCCCGGTAAGAGTGTAAAAGGCGATATAATCCCTCCCATTCCTGGAAGATTATTACCCCTTCTGTATGACCGCACATCGGTCTATGAAGAGTATAAGGACGGTGTAACAACCCTTTACGCCAAAAAAGCCGGCGCTGTGTATTACAAGGGAGACGCCATCGGCGTTTATGATTTTCTTGAAATCAAAGGTGATATAGATTTCTCAACAGGCAACATTGATTTTGATGGCTTTCTCTCTGTGAAAGGAACAGTTGAGGATAATTTTACTGCCGTTTCTTCCAGAGACCTGGAGATCCTGGGGGAGTACGGTGTTGGCGCTGCAGAACAAATAGGCAGCACGGACGGCAGTATATACATAAAGGGCGGTATCGCCGGCAATGGCAAAACCGTGGTCCGCTGCAAAAAAAATCTCTATGTAAAGTTTCTTTCCGATATCACAGTGGAATGTGACGGGAATGTCTATGTGGGATTCTATTGCATGAACACCAATATAAAGGCTCGGCAGGTCATCGTTGAAGCTCCCCGGGGCAGGATTATCGGCGGAACCATTGATGCGGAAGTCCGCGTGTCGGCTGCTGATATCGGAAACAAGGCCGAGAGCCGTACTGTCATCCGGGTGAGTGGCTTCAACAGGAACAGTCTTAAACTGGAACTGGACGAGAAGACAGCCCGGCTAAAAGAAGCCAGACAAGAACTGACTCAGATCAGGCAGCACATCCGTGTATATTCCTGTTCATCCGATCTTTCAAACAAACAACGAAATAATTATGAAGATCTGAGGAATAAATATTCGGATCTTAAGGATGAGATAAAGACACTTGAGTACGAGATAAAAAACCTGGCGGATGATTTGAAGACACCTGGCGAAGGGGCAATTATTGTGCGAAACAGATGCTATCCGAGGGTAAGGATTGAGATAAAGGGTACCGGCGAGGAGATTACCAATGAAGTAGCCATGACAACCTTTTACTATAAGGATAACACCATCAAAACCAGGTAGGGGGAGACGACTTTGGAATACCAGGATATTCTGGCAAAGATCCAACAGGATGAGAGTAACGACCTAAGCACAGACCTTTATAGATATAACGGGATATTAGAGGCAATCAGCTTTTTTACCAACAGGCTGACTTACGAGCAGATAATCCATGCCTCTTTTGACTTTGTCAACGAACTTCTCACCGTCAATAAATCGGTGCTCTACC
>JAAYTP010000075.1 GCA_012518025.1 Clostridiaceae bacterium | reverse complement strand
TCCATAACCTGCATCAGCCACAATCATTCCAAAGAAAAATATGAAAAAGAACATGGTGGTTCCGCTGGGGTCTATCTCCCTGCTGCTCGGCACGCCGTACATGTCTATAACCGGTTTGATAGACTCGGTGACGGATCCGTTTTGTATCAAAACTGGTGTTTCTTCGTCGGGATCGGGTTCAGTAATCTGCACCGAACACAGGAAGTTTTCTTCAAGCCAGTTTTTAAGCTTATCGGAAAACTCAGCAGGGAGCCATCCCTTCAGCAGAAAGACCGAACGGGTAGTAAGCAGCTTTCCAAATGCTTCAGCCCGTTCTCTTTCCATCAGAAGGGCGTCATACAGGGTTTCAATCTCATCCCTGCCTTCCGACAGCTGCCTGATCCTGTTTATGTATTCTTCACGCTGCCTGAAAAGCTCTTCACGAGCCTTCAGTATCCTTTCCCGGTTCTGACGGGGAGTCCCATCCATATCCTTGAAATCCATACGGCTGAAGCCCCGATCCTTTAAAAGGGCTAATCCTTCCTGCTCCCTGGTTTTATGGACAATCAGCAGGATATAGTGATGATCCCTGTCACTGCCAGAACATACCAGTGATGCCGCTCCGACCTCATCATCAAGTGCCTTCACCAACTCATTAAGATCAACACTCTGAGGAAGAGTGCCCATGACTATAGCAGTGGTACGGGTGCTGCTTATATTCAGAGGAACATCAAGATCCATCCACATATCCAGGGATGTCAAAAGAGTATGCTGGCGATTGTCTTCGCTATTTATAGCGGCAATATGTCCTTCACAGGAATTAATTTCCCTCGCCGTTTCCATAATGGTCTGGGAAGAACCCAGCACCGATTCAAATACTTTTCGGCTGATAACCCTCCTTACAGAAAACAGGGGTTTCTTTACCGGAACATAACGCCTAAGAACCTCCAATGAGGCCGATAATTCACTGAGCATATGATCCAGGCGGGCAAGCTCAGAATGGTTTTGGGGTATTGTAATCCCCGGGCTTTCCTCATCAACGGTACTCTCACTGATCTGGACCACGCCCATTTCCATCAGTGATTCCATCAACCGGGTCCGTTCCTTCTCAAGACCCAGTATTGCAATCTTGTTCATCTTAACGACTGCCACTTAAGTCCACAATCCTTCCCAAAATGAATTGAACCGCTGCATCCAGTTTTTCCTCAGCACTGCGCGAAAGCTGCAGAGCAGTCTCCTCCACAGCTTCTTCCCTGGCTTTTGTCTCCGCCTCCAAATCCTGGCGGGCTCGCCTTAATATTTCAGCCCTCAGGGCTTCACTTTCTGTTCTGCTCTTTTCAAGAATGGTCGCAGCATCCTGCCTGGCTTTGGCAATCAGCTCTCGGGCCTCCTTTTTAGAGTCTTCTTCGATTCGCACCGCTTCCCGTTCAGTTTCAATGATTTGGTTTAAAATTGTTTCAGACAAGCCGGTCACATCCTCAAATGTTTATTTTTAAATTTACCCTTATTGAACTATTTTGAAACACGGTTTCTGCCGCCGCTTTTAGCCCGGTACAGAGCTTCATCAGCTTTTTTAACCACGTCCAGGGCGGTTTTCAGGCTTTCGGTCTTTTGGGCTACACCTATACTCACAGTGACATTGATCCGTCCCTTTCCTCCACTGTAACCAGTAATTTTCTCGGGTTTCTTTTCAGGACGGCTATCCGATCTTATTATGAAAGGGCGCCGTTCTACCGCTTTTCTCACACGCTCCAGCAGGGTCATGACCTCAGACATTCTTTGCCCCTGGAATATAATTGCAAATTCTTCTCCACCATATCGAAACGTCCTGGCTCTGTATGAAACCTTGTTTAGGATTGATGCCACCATTTTCAGCACCTCATCCCCCACATCATGCCCATATCCATCATTGACACGTTTGAAATGATCTATATCCACCATGGCAATACAGTATTGTTTACCCAGCCTGTCCAATTCCTGCTCAAAGGCTCTCCTGGAGAGTACTCCAGTAAGTGTATCATAAAAGGCCAAAGAGTAGGAGACCTCAAATAATGCTGAAACCACAACAATAAAGACTGAACTGGTAAATACTGCGAGGATCACGGGCCTGTGGGCGAAATGAAGGGATATATATGTGGTTATCAGTACTGAGATGAATACCACATAGATGTATTGGCCTTTCAAAATATAATTTACCAACAATAACCCAATGGCAAGGATATAGAGTATGATGGCCGGGGCAGGAATGGCCATGGCATGATCCGGACTCAACATGCCGCTGGTCGGGTCATCCGATTTACTAAGGATGTTGATCAAAACCCAAACAATCTGCAGACCGATCAGAATGGCCTTGTTTGCCCCATAACTGGTGATGATGCCTCTTTCATTGATGAATGCAAGCCAGATCATGTTGATAGGGATCAATATGCTTATCTCGGTCACTGCCTCAATCAGCATAGCTTCCTTCGAAGAGGCGATTTTTAGAATGATATAGGAAAGAAGTATAAAGACCGTAAGAAAGAAGAAGCGGCTGTTTTTGTACCAAATGCTCATGAAAATCGCCAGAATAGCAATCACAAAGGGGAGTACGAGCAAGACCGAATTGACGGCATCATTAAAAGATGCAGCCTGTGAAGCTGTCATCCATGCAAGCAGAATGACTGCAAAGGGAATCAGTCCCGTCATGATCTTTCTCATGCACCCGTCGTTCCTCTCTATGGAAAACTCCATTTTCGTCCTTTGTATTTGCTCCTTCTTTGGTGTATGGATGTGAAGCCAATCCCTTAATATGTATATCGTTAATTTTTACAAGAAAAAGAACCCTGTCAGCAATGATTTTGCTTTTTAACCCCCCGGCGGTAGATAGCAAAAAAAGGAGGACGTTTCAGTCCCCCTTATCGCTTCTTTACATCTTCACCCAATTCATCATCTGCCGGAAAATCAAATTTCTGCGGCGGGAAGAACTGGTCAAGAGGGAATTCGATGGTATCAAAGATCTCGCAAGGCTCCTCGTTGGTGGAAGCTATGCATTCCTTGTTGGGGTAGCAGAAATTGAATGCAGGAATAAGGAGCTGTACCAGCCGAACCAGTTTTATGATGGAGAACAGTCCCAGTGTTACAACCACCCTTCTCTGAGGAAGAACAATGTTTTCGGCATTACCCTTTTCCTCATCATCGCAAAGGCGATGTTTATGGTGATGGTGGTGGTGATGTACCCTCTTAATCCTCGTATTCAGAACCAGGGGCTCTGCAACCTCAACCTTCACATTGGGCAGATTATCCTGCTCAACAAGGGATCCGCCGCAGCTGTCACCGCAGGAATCGCCATAGAGGGGGCCATTAGGTGCGGGGTCCATACTCTTGAAGATCTTGATCTTGCCTTCAGATCCGAAGAGAATAACTGTTTTTTCAAACCCCACAAACCCAACCTTTGGGCACGAGGAAACCAGGTTTCCATTCATATCCCTGTAGCAGAATTCCACCATGACCTTGATCTGATAGCGTACATTTACGGTGTAAAAACCTCTTTTGAATGGTACGGGTTCCAGATCTGCAAATACGGCCACTACCTCGGCATCTTTAGTTTTTACCTTTACCGCATTATTGATGAGGTCCTGAACATTTTCATTAAAATCTACAACCGCATCCTCAATACAGTCTTTCTCGCGGCAATTGTCATATACTTTTTCCACGTGGACGCAAACGGCTTCACGGAGCTTGCATATGTCTTCACCGCAGATTAGTCCGGGAACGATTTGATCTTTGCAACTCATTGCATCGGTCCTCCATTCGAAATATTAGCCTTCACACTGACATAATATGCCTATGGGTTGTTTTGGTGACTGCACGGCATATTCAGCCGGGGACATAAATATTCATATAAGTATATGAGGCAATTAGCTTATTAAATCCTTAAGGGGTTGTCCAATGTGCCGTATTTTGAGAGTTTGCGCCATGTTGTAAAAAACAGCATGGGGGTAACATACTGTATTTGGTATAAGAACGGACTATTTATGAGCATGCTGGAAAGCGATAATCACTGGGGGCCGCCATTCTTGCTCTCAGAGAATGCCACGCCGGATTTTTCTGTTTCCATAGGCCAGGATGACACTATACGGTCATCCTTCGTTGACTATGCCGGAAGGCTGCTTTTTGTTCAGGCCTGCGAGGAACGGAAGGAACCCGTTGTACTTCTGGAAAGCCGGATTGTAGGAAGCGCACCATACAGTGTTGTGCTCTCAGAATCAAAAAACGCCACCAATGTATTTTATGTGGTCAGCCATAACCGAAAACAGCTTCTTACCTATCAGCGAATAGAGAATGGGAGTTTTACCATGCCCGAGGTTGAAGGGGTAATTGTAAGGGGTTGTGAGAACTTTTCGGCATGCTCTGATGGCTCTTCTACACATCTTTTTTTCCTGACCGAGATACAGGACGTAAACCTGATAGTTCATCGGCGCATCAACTCGGAAGGAAAGGCCATGAAACCAAACAGCGCTCCATTTCCCCACAAGGTTTCAAAAAGGCTGCAGTCGGTCACAGGAAAAGGCAAGC
This sequence comes from Clostridiaceae bacterium, assembly GCA_012518025.1. GTDB lineage: Bacteria > Bacillota > Clostridia > DSM-8532 > DSM-8532 > Thermoclostridium_A. The sequence goes on along the minus strand of JAAYTP010000075.1, from coordinate 16,406 downwards.
CCATCTATGTGCTTTTGTCTGGCGGGGAGGATGACGAAAGCACCCTTCTATACCGGTTTGACCCCGAAACCAACAGGTTTTCCAAGGGACTGGAGGTCTTTAATCCTTCCACCACAAGGGGATTTGATTCTCTTATTATGGTGGACAACTATCCCTCGGTGGTAAGGACTTGTAATAGCCATATGCTGCTGGCCCGGGTCAATGCCGATGCCTCCTCGGTGCTGGCAGAAACAAAATTTGACCTGACGACGACAAATCCTCCCCTGAGATGCAGGTATTTATCCAATTACAAGGACGATATCAATTTTGCCTGTGCTGATCTGCCCATAATATTCGGCAGCGGTCTGCGCTTTCCCTTGGACTGGAGAACCTACGCCAGCGGGAAATTTGAAAAATCCAACGATGAGAAAGATCTGCTCCAAGGCCGCATTAAAGAGCTTGAGGGACGTGTTGAATTCCTTGAAAACACGCTTCGCGAAATGCTTAGGCCATAGACAAATTAACCTATCCGTCGTCAATTTCTGACAATGCGCTATTGATGACATCAGATCAGTATGTTAGCATAATAAGAAAAGATGGAAAAAAGCATTTCTGACAGAGGAGCAGCATTTATGGGACTGATTTTATTGATATGCTCAGGCGGAATTTTGATTATCTTGGCCGCCTATATGATCATAAGTCGAATGATCAATAACAGGTGGCTCAAACAGCTCCCAGATGAAGGCAAATTTCTGGACAACAGTGGAAAAAAACTTTTCTATCGCACAAGGGGGAAGGGGGACCCCGCAGTAATCATTCTCCATAATAGCGGAAGCTCATCCATGGAGTGGTGGTCAGTTCAGAACGAGATACAGAATGCCAGGGTTATCAGTTTTGAAAGACCAGGTTATGGCTGGAGCTCGGGGTGCCAGGCTTCCGGAGTCGCCTCGGATATTTCCGATATCCTTGACTCCATAATTAAGTTCGAGCGTATAAAAAAGCCCGTCATCCTTCTTGCTGACGGCCATGCATCCATTTACGCCCACCACTATTCATGCACCAGGCCTCATCAGGTTGCCGGTGTGGTACTGGTCAATCCCGTTCCTGTGGACTACAGGCACTGGATCTCCTCCTTAAAGGAACTGGAAGATTATAAATGTCCTGAAAAGGTTGCAGAAAAACGCATGTCCCTTGCAAAAGCCGGCCTTTTCCGTCCCCTGTCACCCTATAAACGCCAATTTGAGCGCTATAAATACGGAAAGCTCATTGCAGAATTCTATAACTCTCCAACGGTGTATGAAGCATCTATAATAGAGCAGTCAATGGTAGAAAGGAGCATGGATGAAATCAGGGAATCCGGCGGTTTCCCCAACATCCCCCTTACCGTCCTGTTTTACAGCGAGGAAGCTCTTATCCGGGAATGGGTGAGAATTGGCACCTCCGACTATACGGCACGTAATGCCGGACGCATATACAGGATACTGTCCATGGACAACCTCTATCTGTCCCCCAGATCCCAGATGTCGGAACTGCAGGACAGCATTGATCCCATACATATAGATGATCCCAAGACCATTGCGGCTCATGTCAACAGTATGATTAAGTCCATGCGCTAAATGATCAGTGAAATGTATGAATTCATCAGAGCGGCTTAAAAGCCGCTCTTTTACTTCCACTGTACTGTCATCCTTTTATATGTTGCCAGATCGCTCCGTCCCTTCGCCACTTGCAATGACGTAAAGAGGTGTCATTGCGAGCGGAACTAAGTGAAGCGCGGCAATCCCATATAAAAAGAAATGAAAAGTTGAATGCTGGGTGTTAAGGTTAAACACGGCAAAAGGCTGTTCATAACGAACAGCCTTTGCTCCCAAGGTGCCGTTCCCTGTATGTTGACACCTGGCTCTCAACCAGGTGGGTGCCTGTTAACCATTTTATACTTCCACCGCCGCCACTTTCGTGACGGAATTAGCTTGCGGCCTGTACTACATGATTAAACTTCCAGCTCCCAAGTCAATAATAGCAGGTTCAAAATTACAGGTATTACGCACACCTCAGGATCCTATACACATTATATCATAACCAAAAAAGGCTCTCAACATGATAATAATGCTAAAAAACCGTTATAATTTCTACAAAATGCTTTTATGATGCAGCTTTCGCTTATGGCTGCTTCTCCACAAGGTTCTTCCAGTACCTATAGGGCATGAAGGATCTCTGAAGCTTAGGGTTCTTCCGGCTCTCTATGGCAATCGTAGCAAAGTACCTCTTCCACAGTTCCTCATATTCCTCTTCGCATGCCAAATGTTCAAGGTCTGAAAGCCCTGATGTGAAGATTACTTCTTCGCCGTTATAAAGAGCAAAGATATCCCTTTTCTTATCGTGAATAATCCATGCCTGGCCAGCAAGACGTCTGGCAAAATGATCGGTAATTAGTTGAGTGATATTGTTATCGGGCTCATAGCTGGCATAGAATATTCCGCTCCTTAACTTTTTAAACCGCAACAGACCCAGGAACAAATGGGATTCAGCTGCCACCCTGTTGTTAAGATCAAGAATGGCCTGTACATCAGGGTTCTGCAGATACCCCTCAACCTTGCAGCCCAATTTAAGTCCCAATTTGATATAGCGATAGATATACAGCCCCACCCGGGGATGCTCGCTCAAATAAGCCCTGTAAAGTGTTTCCAGTGATTCCTCCGAAATCTTGTTCTGAATACCACGCCAGACCCGATCCGATTTCCCGGTGTCGGTGGAGATCTCCCTGAGCTCCGGATCCATTGAAAGTTGGAAATCGCCTCCCAGGGTTATGTGGTCTGGATTCTCCTTGAGCCTGAAGGCCTCAAATACTGCTGTTAGAATACCTTCAAAGCTTCCGTCAGTGACATAAATCATTCGATCATCCTTTTGTCATTGTTGATCCATCCATCAGCCAAACATGGAAATCTGCCCTGCCATCACCTTTTTGTTCGCCTTATCGGAGAGCAGGGGATAGAGCAGCACCGCATCCAGATCCACGCCGCCGCTATACCTGCCGTTACAGGTGATAAAATAACGGGCACGCTTCAGCACTACCCTCATGCGCTTAAGGTCTTCAAAGGTGAGAGGACCTACCCTTCTTGCCCGGATGATCCTGGCTGCCATCCTGTAGCCAATCCCGGGAACTCTGAGCAGCATTTCCATAGGAGCTTTATTGATTTCAACAGGAAACTGATCCAGATGCCTTAAGGCCCAATCGCATTTTGGATCCAGATGGGTATCGAAGCTGGGATGCCCTTCATCCAGCAGTTCATCAGCCCTGAATCCATAAAAGCGCAGAAGCCAGTCAGCCTGATAGATGCGATGTTCCCTCAGAAGGGGTGGGCTGGTATTGAGGGACGGAAGGTTCTGATCATCATTGACCGGAACATAAGCCGAATAGTACACCCTCTTGAGCTGATACCTACGGTACAGATGCTCGGTGAGGTTCAGGATTTTCAGGTCACTGTCCTGGGTGGCACCAACAATCAGTTGGGTGGTCTGTCCTGCTGGAACAAATGACTGGGGCTTTTTATACAGAACAAGCTCCCTGGATTCCTTGATCCGCTCCCTGACAAAGCTCATGGGCTCAAGGATGGAGGTCGGGTCTTTCTGGGGAGCCAGAAGCTTAAGGCCGGCAGTCGATGGAAGCTCAATATTGATGCTCATCCTGTCAGCAAGTAATCCTGCTTCATGAATTAGCCTCATATCGGTTCCTGGTATAGATTTTAGGTGGATGTAACCGTTGAAACGGTACTCATGACGCAGTTTTTTCAAAGCCTTTATCATCAGTTCCATGGTGTAATCGGGACTCCTGATAACTGCGGAGCTCAAGAAAAGCCCTTCAATATAGTTACGCCTGTAGAACTGTATGGTCAACTCACAGAGTTCGTCGGGTGTGAAGCTTGCCCTCCTGATATCGTTAGAACTGCGGTTTATGCAGTATTTGCAATCATAGATGCATGCATTGGTGAAGAGGATCTTAAGCAGGGAAATGCACCGGCCGTCGTCAGACCAGCTATGGCAAATCCCAGGAAGGGAAGCATTACCCACACCACCGGGGCGGTTGCTCCTGCTGCTCCCGCTTGATGAGCACGAAACATCGTATTTAGCCGAATCGGCCAATATCTGCAGCTTGTCCAGCAGTTTCATTACCCTGCCCCCAAATAAACAAACATATGTTCTTATTTATTATACCACATAATATTTTTCTTGAGAACAAGTTTTCCATTGGAGAATAAATACAGGATGAATCATGAAGGCTGTTTTATGGTTATGAAATGATAGGTATCAAATCAGTAATATATTAGAGCAAAAAAGGACGGATGTATTCCGTCCTTTATCTGTCTGTCTCTATGCCAATGCTTTACTTAATACGTCAGCCGTCTTTTTTACCATCTCCGGATCTATGTAGTAGTGGGTGACCAGACGCATCACCCCGTTATTGGGTGGGTTAGCGATAATGCCGTCAGACTTGAGCTTTCTCATAAGTTCATCAGTATTTACAGGACGCTGGAATTGAATGAAAACCATATTGATATGAACGTCCTCCATCCGTACTCTCACTCCCGGGATTTGCTCCAGCAGGGATGCCAGTTGGACTGCCATTTCATGGTCTTCATGCACCCTCAGGCTCATCTTATCAAGAGCGATGATGCCGGCAGCGGCCAGAATACCCGCCTGACGCATTCCACCACCCATGATCCTTCTTTTTTGCCTTGCCCTTTCGACGAAATCGTAAGTTCCTGCCAGGATGGAGCCCACAGGAGCACAAAGCCCTTTGGAAAGGCAGAACATGACCGAATCCGAATATTTGGCGATTGTTGACGCATCCACCTTCAGCCAGGCTGCTGCGTTGAAGATTCGTGCCCCATCAAGGTGAATGGGAACTTGATGCCTGTCGGCTATATCCCTGACCTGGCGCATATAGTAAAGATCATGTACAACACCTGAGGAATGAGCGTTTTCCATGCAAATCAATCCCGTTTTGGGAGCTTCCCCCGATCTGCGTATTGTACTTTCAATATCGTGAAGATCTACACGGCCTTTCACGGATCTCAGACAGCGGAGCTGAGCTCCGGCTATGATGGCAGCCGCTCCTGCTTCATGCATTACAATGTGGTTGTCTTCCGCGGTAATAACCTCATCACCCCTTTGAACATGGGTGAATATAGCCAACTGGTTGCCCATGGTTCCACTTGGAACAAAGAGGGCAGCCTCCTTCCCCAGCCTTTCGGCAGCCATTTTTTCCAGCCGATTCACGGTAGGGTCGTCTCCATAGACATCATCGCCTACCTCAGCCTGAGCCATAGCCTGCCGCATTTCCTGAGTTGGCCATGTGACGGTATCGCTTCTCAGATCGATAAATTTCATGAATTACTCCTCCAGCCTCAACGCCTGCAATATGGCACCCAGGTGTGGAAATACCGGCGCTCCTGTCTTTAGCAGTCTGTCCTCGCTGCAATGCCCGTTGGAAACCAGAAAACAATGGGCCCCAATATTCCTTGCTATCTCGTAATCGTGGAGAGTATCTCCTATAAACAGCACCTTTACCGGATCTGCATCTATTTCAGCCATAAGGCTCATAGCGAGATGCTCCTTGCTGTCGCCTCTTTTATCCTTCTGGCCTGAAATGGTGTCAAAATACTCCGTGATCCGGTATTTGGAAATCTGATCAACAAGGATACCGTATTCCGATGCCGATACAATATGCTGGCGAACACCCTTTCCCTTGAACCAGGCAAGCGCGCTGGCTGCATTTTCATGCAAGGATATGGTAGAAGCATACTCCTGATAGTTTCTGGCATACTCTTCACACATATCCTCATAGCTCTCATTAATGAGATCAAAGCCTGCGTCATAGTAAAGCTGTATAACCGGATAGGTGATACGCTCCCGGTACTCTTCCGGGGTCACAGAGCCTAAATTCCTGTGTCGTAGCATGAGATCCAGTGCCTTGACGGTGGCAATGCGATCATCCAGCAGGGTACCGTTCCAATCCCATATGACATGTTGATATTTCATATGTTTCTCCGTTCCTGTTAAGTAATTGGCTCCTTGAATGTGAAGGAGCACTTCAGTCCGATAAGAATTCATGGAGCTTAAAGGCAAAACCTGCAACTCGTATTTTGAATCCTATGGAGGATATTATACCCGCCATTTATCAAATATGCAAAGGATAACAGGCTCCCGGAATCGCCCCGGTGCTTATAAGGAGCATCCGTTTTCCTGGCTGGAAAAGAAATTCAGTATCTTAAATATAAAGACTTTTATCCGTCGTTTTGGTATAATGAAATAGAGAGAATACTATTCTGATAAATTTCTGGAGTTGATGCGCTTGAATAGATTTAACAATGTATTAGCCTGTGTTACACAACAAAAATCCTGCGAGAGGCTCATACATAAAGCAGCGACCTTAAAATCTGAAGACGGATCACTCTACGTGATTCATGTATCAAAACAAAAGTGGAACTTTTTTGACAACACAAAAGATGGAGAAGCAATGGAGTATCTTTTCTCGGTATCAAAGTCCTATGGTGCCGATATGACCGTTCTCAACTCGGATCGTGTTGTGGAAACCATCGCCCAGTTTGCTCAGCATTACCAGATTGATCTGATTGTTATCGGAGGAGCCCCGGAAGGCAGATCCAATGAATTTGCCCAAAAACTTCAAAATCTCCTGGGAGACAGCAAAATAGCAATTCAGGTCGAAGCCATGGAGCAGGTAAAATCCTGCTGACAGCAGGGTATCACAGCAGCGATCGGTAGACATCCCTTTTGGATATTCCAAGATCCCTTGCGGCCTGCTTCATAGCCTCCATACGACTTAAGCCTTTCTCCTCATAATGACGGACAAGTTCCTCAGTGCTCAGTCGGGAAAGGTCGGGGGATTTTTCTTTATTCTCGCCGTCGGTTCCTTCAACAATAATGACGAACTCACCCCTTGGCGGCCTGGCTTCAAACTTCGACAACAACTCAGACAAATTCCCCCGCATGACTTCCTCATGGAGCTTGGTGAGTTCCCTGGCCAGAGCACATTGCCGTTCTCCAAAGACCTCAAGGATATCAGCCAGCATATTAAGGATACGATGAGGACCCTCGTAAAAGATCAGGGTTCTTTCTTCATTTGACAGTTCTTTCAGGCGTTTGATCCTATCACTGCGTTTATGGGGAAGGAAACCCTCAAATGCAAATCGTTTTGTGGAAAGCCCCGACAACACAAGACCCGCCAGGGCCGCATTGCAGCCAGGGACAACCGTTACCCGGATACTCTCTTGAGCACACATTCTTACGAGTTCCTCGCCGGGATCGGAGATAGCCGGCATTCCGGCATCGCTGACAAGGGCGATGTTCTCCCCGTTCTTCAGCCTGGCCACCAGCTCACCTGCACGGGACAGCCTGTTATTGTCATGGTAACTTATGAGGGGCTTTTTTATCTGAAGGTGATTCAAAAGCTTCAATGAATGGCGGGTATCCTCCGCAGCGACAAGATCCACCTCAGACAGTATTCTCACAGCCCGGTAGGTGATATCCTCCAGATTTCCTATTGGTGTTGCTACAAGATAAAGTGTTCCCTGTTCCCTGTCCATATTTCATCCAATCCCCGCTTCTGAGATAATTGGTAGTTGCAAAAGCGTATCTGTACCGGTAGATGCAGGACGTCTTCTGCCAGGAGGATCATGCAGAATCTATAGTACGGCCGAGCGGTGCCGTGTTGCATGACAGCTGATGTTGACGGCAACAGGAAGCCCTGCGATATGGGTTGGGTAAGCCTCAATCATAACTCCAAGAGCCGTGGTTCTGCCGCCCAGACCAGCAGGACCTATACCCAGCATGTTGATATCCTCCAATAGCGATCTTTCCAGATCCTCAAGATGCTTTTGTGGATTCTTTGAGCCGACCTTCCTCAACAAAGCCTTTTTGGCCAAAAGGGCACACTTTTCCATACTCCCGCCAATCCCAACTCCTACTATGACCGGAGGGCATGGATTTGATCCGGCATTGCTGACTGTTTCCACAACAAACCGCCTTATACCTTCAACGCCATCCGATGGCTTAAGCATTTTCAATGCACTCATGTTCTCACTGCCAAAGCCCTTTGGTACCACATCAATCTGCAACTGATCCCCTTCCACTATGTCATAGTGGATGACTGCCGGTGTGTTGTCACCGGTATTCTTCCTGGTGATGGGGTCTTCAACTATTGAACAGCGAAGATACCCATTTTTATAGCCACGTCTTACACCTTCATTAACAGCCCCTGTGAGACTTCCACCGGTTATTCTTACATCCTGACCCATTCTGATAAATACAATGGCCATACCAGTATCCTGGCATATGGCCATACCCTCCCCGGCAGCAATCCCGGCGTTTCTGACAAGGCTTTCAAGAACTGATTTACCGCTTTCAGATTCCTCAAGCCTCTGAGCCTCTGTCAGAGATTCTCTGATATCATCATTCAGATAGATATTTGAATCAATGCACAGTCTCTCAACCACATCAATGATTTGCCTGGTACTTACCTCTTTCATGATCCATCTCCCCCATAGAGAGCGAATACCCGGATCTGGCCGGACAACAGATCCTCTTCTCTCACCTTGATATCAGTGTATCCATATTTTTCCTTCAACGCTTTTATATTAACTCTTTTATGTCCCAGTGTTTTTGACAGAGCACCCTTCCAGGTATGGATTTCAATACCCGAGCAGCTCATAAGGCCGTCTTCCTCAATAACATCCATAATCCGGTTCAGTATAACCCGTGCGTCCACCATTTCACCAAAGGCCGGATGGAATGGCCCTGCTACAACAGCATCTTCGAGGAGCTCCGAATAATGAAGCCCGATCCGGATGATCCTGATGCCGGCCTCTCTGAACATTGGTACCATTACGGCGCACCATCTTACCGCCTCTTCAAGGGCGAGGGGCGTGTAGGAACCCTCCTGATACATTTTCTCCATCTCTGTACCCTTAAGGACAATGGCCGGATAGATTCGAACCTGGCCGGGCGCCAGTTCCACAACTTTATTTGCTGTTTCCAGTGTTTTTTCCAGGGTGTCTCCGGGAAGCCCCGGCATGATCTGAATGCCGTATTCAAATCCAAAGTCCCTTATCAGTTGAACGGCCTTAACCACATCTTCTCCGGTATGACCCCGCTTGCTCCTGGCCAGCACATCCTCGTCCATGCTCTGGACACCAAGCTCTATGATCTTCACACCATACCTTTCTAAAATGTCCAGAACCTCATGGTCTATATAGTCAGGGCGTGTTGAAAGCCTGATACTGCTCACAACACCCTTCTCCAGATACTCCTTTGCCACATCAAGATAAGCCATCATTTGATTTCGGGGTATTCCCGTAAAGCTGCCCCCAAAGAATGCAATCTCCAGATAATCCTCGCTTGATGATGTAGACAGGTATTTCTCAATCGTCTCTCTTATGTTACTGGCAGCAACAGGATCGCATGTGCCGCTGATTCTTCGCTGATCGCAGAATACGCAGGTGTTGGGACAACCCATGTGGGGAATAAAGATTGGTATGTTGATATGCCTGCCTGGGGCACCGTGATGATCCATATCTTTCCTTTGCTCCATGTTTTATGGCGTTTTCATGCGCTCAAGAGCTTTTTTGGCTGCTTCCTGTTCAGCTTCCTTCTTGGACTTGCCGCAGCCGGTTCCCAGAAGACGATTATCGGCATATGCCGCCATCTTGAACAATTTGTCGTGATCGGGACCGGTGGCCTCGATAAGTTTGTAATGAATCTTCATGTCTCCGGATTTCTGAAGCTCTTCTTGAAGCCGGGTCTTGTAGTCCATGAAAAGCTCCCCTCTGACTGCCTTCTGGTAAGTATCCCCCAGCAAAGACATGATAAAGCCCTCAGCTTCGTCCATGCCACCGTCGAGATAAATACTGCCGATTAAAGCTTCAAGACAGTCTGAAAGAATGGAGGGTCTGCTTCTCCCCCCATTGGCATCCTCACCTTTTCCAAGAAACATGAGCTCCCCCAGGCCAAGAGAACGTGCACTCTCTGCCAGGGATGCCTCGCACACGATCAGTGCCCTCGTCTTGCTCATCTCTCCCTCGGACATCTCCGGATGGTTGTTATACAGCATCATCCCCATCACAAAATCAAGAATGGCGTCCCCCAGAAACTCAAGGCGCTCGTTGTTCTTAAGCCTGGGATCCAGATGATTCTCGTTGACATAGGAACTGTGGATCAAAGCATTCAGCGCAAAATCCTTGTTCTTATAGCAATAGCCTATTTTCTCCTCAAGCTTCTGTACCTGTTTATAGAGTTGTTCCTGTTCTGGCAATTTGACCTCCTGAAAACCCGGTCGCTGCAGATACGATAAAAGCGCATATACAGCCTGTAATGAAAAACAGATACAATACCTCTGCAGGTATTGTATCCATTATTTTATCACAAGTATTACGGTGATTCCAATCCTGACAGTTCCATGGCAGGATCATTACCCGCCTGATCAATCCTCATATCTTTTAAAGATCAGAACGCCGTTATGCCCGCCAAATCCAAGGGCATTGGAGAGGGCATACTCAACCTGCTTTTCCCGCCCCACATTGGGGATGTAGTCAAGATCGCATTCAGGATCCTGGTTTTTAAGATTAATGGTTGGAGGAAGGAAACCATCACGAAGGGACATAACCGTGATGACAGCCTCAATACCACCGGCAGCTCCCAAGAGGTGCCCCGTCATGGATTTGGTGGAACTGACTGGTACGTTTTGGGCATGTTTACCCAGAACCCTTTTAATAACTGCCGACTCCATGGGATCGTTGAGGGGGGTACTGGTGCCATGGGCGTTGATGTAGCCAAGCTGCCCCGGCTCTAATCCGGCATCCTCCAGAGCCATCTCCATACATCGTACTCCCGCATCACCATCGGGGGATGGAGCAGTGATATGATAGGCGTCACAGGTACATCCATAGCCCACCAACTCTGCAAGGATATTGGCTCCGCGTTTTTTAGCATGTTCATACTCTTCCAGAATCAGTATTCCCGCTCCCTCACCCATTACAAAACCATCACGATCCTTATCAAACGGCCTGCAAGCCGTTTCAGGATCTTCATTTTCGGTCATAGCTCTGGATGCACAAAAGCCCACAAATCCAAGTGGAGTTATGGAAGCCTCACTTCCGCCCGTTATCATCACATCTGCATAACCGTTCTGAATGACGCGCATGGCATCTCCAATGGAATGATTAGCAGTGGCGCATGCTGTTACAACACAGGCATTGTAACCCTTGAATCCATAGCGGATCGCCACCTGGCCTGATGCCATATTGGCAATCATCATAGGCACAAAGAACGGGCTCACCCGCTTGGGTCCTTTTTCGAACAGTACTCTGCAGTTGTTTTCCAGGGTCTCTATCCCGCCAATACCCGAACCGATCAGAACGCCTGCCCGGTAAGGATCCATTTTTGCTGCATCAAGTCCTGCCATGTCAATAGCCTGCTGGGCGGCAACAATGGCGTATTGAGAAAACAAATCCATTCTCTTAGCATCTTTTTTGTCAATATAGGCACTGGGGTCAAAATCGTTGATTTGGGCGGCAACCTTGGTGCTGAAATCGGTAGTATCAAACTTTGTTACAGTGCTGATGCCATTATTGCCTTCCTTAACAGAGCTCCAAAAAGTATCTATATCCATACCGAGCGAATGGACTACGCCCATCCCTGTTATGACTACTCGTTTTTTCATAATAATTGACCTCCTGAAAATCCTGCAATGGCGCATCAATAAAGATCGAACCATGATCCGCACCGCCACCGCACAAGAAGTATGGGAATTCCGGTCATTAAGCCTTTGAATGGGACGAAAACCAGTAGAAGCCAGACCGGAATAAAAAGAGTCCCAACCAAACTCAAGTTGGGACTCTTTTTATTCCTTTTTGAATCATTGATCATTGATGAGCCTTAATGTATTCAACCGCATCACCGACGGTTGCTATCTTCTCTGCTTCCTTGTCTGGTATTTCCAAATCAAACTCCTCTTCGAGAGCCATTATCAGCTCAACGATATCGAGTGAATCTGCTCCGAGATCATCGATAAAAGAAGCTTCCATCTTTACTTCGCTTTCATCAACGCCCAGCTGTTCAACAATGATATCCTTTACCTTGTTAAATACCACACTGTTCACCCCCTTCCAGACAGGAATTGGTTGTACCTAAATATTATCGCTATCTTAAGAAATAATATTACATATAAAGTCCACCGTCAATATTAATTACCTGCCCCGTAATATATTGAGCCCCATCGGAGGAAAGAAACACAACCAGATCAGCCACATCGGAAGTCGTCCCAGGTCTTCCGAGGGGAATGCTCCTTATGTAGTTTTCCTTAACCTCCTCAGGGAGTGAACCCGTCATCTCAGTTTCAATGAAGCCGGGTGCGATGGCATTGCAGGTAATACCCCTTCGGGCGTATTCCTTGGCCACCGATTTGGTAAAGCCAATCAAACCGGCTTTTGAAGCAGCATAATTGGCCTGACTGGAATTACCCGTGAGCCCAACCACCGAAGATACATTGATGATGGTACCCCTCTTCTTTTTCATCATGACTTTAACAGCTGCTTTGGTCAGGAAAAAGGCACTTTTTAAGTTGATGTTCATCACAGCATCCCAATCCTCTTCCTCCATCTTGATGAGCAGCTTGTCGCGAGTTATTCCGGCATTATTCACCAGAACATCCAGGCCTCCAAAGGATGCAAGGGTCTGATCAATGAGAACCTGTGCACTCTCCGGCTCAGTCAGGTTCCCGACAAAACCGGCAGCACTATAACCCTTGCTTTTTAAATCGTTCACCATATCATGTACTCTGTCGGTTGTACCGCAAATCATGACATTGGCACCAAGTTCAGCGAACCTTGTTGCAATTCCCTTACCGATCCCTCTGGTGGATCCTGTGATAATAACCGTCTTTCCTGAAAATTTCATGTTCACACACTATCCTTTCAGAATCTCCAGGGTCTTATCCAGAGATGCCTTGTCTTGCACATTCAATGCCCTGAGCCCTCTGTCTATCTTTTTGACAAAACCGCTCAGAACCTTGCCCGGTCCTATCTCAACAAATGTATCCACTCCGGCATCAATCATGGTGCGGACGCTGTCCTCCCAGAAAACCGACTTACTTACCTGCTGAACCAGCAGATCCTTCACCTGATCCTCCGAGGGTACGACCTTTCCTGTCACATTGGCCACAACGGGAATGGTCATGGGGTTAACGGCAACGTCCTCCAGTACTGTTCTCAGTTTCTTGCCGGCCGGTTCCAGCATGACGCAATGGAAGGGGGCGCTGACATTTAGCAGCACTGCACGCTTAGCGCCTCTTTCTGTTGCTATTTTGATGGCTTCATCAATAGCTGCAGTCTCACCCGCAAGAACAATCTGTCCCGGACAATTGAAATTGGCAGGTCCGATAACACCAACACTCTGCGCCATCTCGCATATATCTATAACTTCCTCACGGCTAAGACCCAATACGGCCGCCATGGCCCCAAGTCCTACGGGAACCGCATCCTGCATGTATTTCCCACGTTTTCTGACTACTCTGACCGCATCCTCAAAGGAGAAGGTTCCAGCCAGAACATGTGCTCCGTATTCGCCAAGACTTAACCCGGCAGTATAATCAGGCTTGATACCGGACTCCAGAAGAGGCATAAGGCATGCTATGCTGGCAGTAAGTATGGCGGGCTGGGTATTCTCTGTGATGGTAAGGGTTTCGTCATCACCATGGAAGATCATTTCTCTTATATCAAATCCCAGGGCATTATTGGCGCGCTCAAAAATGTCCGCTGCCGCCGGGTACAGTTCTGAGATTTCCTTAGCCATCCCTATGTATTGGGCTCCCTGCCCGGGAAATATAAAAGCAATTTTACCCAAAACGCATCCTCCCTTCAGATATTCAGGCATCACTTGGACCACTGGAGCAGCATGGCTCCATAGGTCAGCCCACCGCCGAATGCCACAAGTACAATTTTGTCGCCCTTTTTCAGTATACCTGCCTTCGAAGCCTCATCAAGACATACCGGTATACTGGCGGCGGATATGTTGCCTGTATGCTCCAGGTTGGAGTACACCTTCTCTATTGGGTATCCCAGCCGTTTAACAGCATTCTTAAGTATCCTGGCATTGGCCTGGTGGGGGAAGATATGGTCCAGATCAGCCACAGAGAGTTGTGCATCGGATACCACCCTGAGTGTCGCCTCAGCCATTATCCGGGCGGCAAAGGTAAAGACCTCGCTGCCGTCCATCCAAACCACCTGTTTCTTGCCTTCGTTTCGCTTTTCCCTATCTTCCTCGGTGGAGTACAGGCATGGTACGGTCAGATTATGGCCCAGCTCGCCATATGCGCCGGTGGTACAGCAAATAATCCCTGCAGTGTCTTCAACCCTTCCTACAACGGTGGCACCTGCACCGTCCCCAAACAGAACACAGGTCTTCCTATCCTGGTAGTCGGTCACCCTGCTCAGGGCTTCTGCCGCCACAACCAGAATATATCTGCAGACTCCATTTTCGATGAACTGTTGGGCAACATTGAGAGCATAGACAAAACCAGTACAAGCTGCATTCATATCAAATGCCGGCACCCCGCTGAGCTGAAGTTCTTTCTGAACACAGCATGCCAGGTTCGGGGTCAGATAATCGGGTGTGAGTGTAGCTGCGATAATCAGCTCTATTTCTTCTTTGGCAATACCAGCATCGTGTATGGCATTTTCAGCGGCCCTGGTTGCAAGCTTCGCAAGAGGCAAATCATCATCAATGATCCTGCGTTCACGTATTCCGGTTCTCTTCATGATCCATTCATCGGATGTTTCTACAATACTTTCCAATTCAATATTGGTCAGCTTCCTTTCGGGAAGACAGCTGCCCGTACCCAAGATGCCAGCTTTATAAAGCTTCGTCATAAGCACCTCCGACTTCCATTTTGGAGAATATGTTTCGTATTTGTTCCAGAACGGTAACACATGCTGAACTGCATGCCTTAATGATGGTATTCTTAAAGGCCTTTGCCTTGGAATTTCCGTGACATTTATAGATGATGCCGTTGACTCCAAGGATGGGGGTTCCGCCCACTTCCTCAGGGTCCATTTGTTTCTTAAGCTTCTTTAATTCATGCCTTATCATTAAAAAGCTGATCTTGGAGGCCAGGCTCATGGAGTAGATGCGCTTAAGGTAGTCCATAAAAAATCTTCCCGTGCCTTCCATAACCTTGAGCATGGCATTGCCCGTCAACCCGTCGCATACCACAACGTCTACCTTTCCCTCGGTTATATCCCTTCCCTCAACATTACCAATGAAATTGAGGTTGGAGTTCTTAAGAAGGTCGTAGGCCTGTTTGAGGGCATTATTACCCTTGTTCTCCTCTGTTCCCACATTCACAAGGCCAACTCTTGGGCTTTCCACACCGAACATCCTCTTCATATACTCTGTGCCCATTATCCCGAACTGCATATAGTTAATGGGCTTTATTTGAGTATTCATACCGGCATCGATGATCATGGTGTTTTTTCCACCTTCCGAAGGTACAACGGGAGCCAGTGCAGGTCTTACAACACCTTTCATACGACCAGTGATGAGAAGTGAACCGGCTAGAAGGGCGCCGGTGCTCCCTGCTGAAATAAATGCATCCCCTTCTTTATCCTTCATTTTTTTAAGGCCGATTACAATGGATGAGTTCTGCTTCTTCTTTATAGCCTCAGTAGGCGTATCGTTATTTGTAATCTCTTCTTTGGCATCAGTAATTAAGAGTCTGGAGGCGTCGTATGAACGTTTCTTCAGACATTTCTCTATCTTCTTCCTGTCTCCTATCAATTCGATTTCGACTGTCTTATTGATGCTCAATGCTTCCAGACAACCCTTTACAACTTCTTCCGGAGCATTGTCCCCACCCATGGCATCCACAATAATTCTCAAGACGGTCAACTCCTTACCTCGGTTATGCTGTATTTCTATGAATCCATTGTTTCCATATTACCCGTTTTTTTTCAAATTGCCACCAGAATAAATTTGCCGCGGAAGACTTCAACCTGCTTGTTATAGATCATCACCCAAACAATAAATTTTCCCTTATCACGTTTTTCCTTTACTGTGACCTTTGCAACAAGCTTGCTTCCTGAGTAGACCGGTTTCTTGTATTTAATATTTGCCACGCCCACAAGGGCTACATCAGCATCGATAACCGAAATGGCAATGGACTCGGCCATTGAGTAGATATAATGACCCCTTACAATCTTGGAATGAGCAAAGACCATCTGATCGGTGGTATCCAGAACAGAAATGGCGCTTTCGCCGAGTTTCAGCTCCACAATCTCCCCAATAATATCATCAGCCTGTAGGGAACGCACCTTATTATGGTTTCTGGATGCCATTTCCTTAATTCGCTGTCTGAGTTC
>JAAYTP010000074.1 GCA_012518025.1 Clostridiaceae bacterium | reverse complement strand
TCCGCTCGCGATGACATATTGTTGTTTAGCAGACGTGCAGCACAGCGACCGGGCTTTACGGGATCTCTGAAAGCACATGCATACTCTGACTTACCGGCCTGCGCTGTGATATTTGCTTGAAAACCTATACAGTACAACTGCCGCTTCGGCCCGTGTGACGGGTCGATCCAGATCCAGCGTCAGGCTCTGTTGGGGCGGTATAATGCCGTCACCCGCCAGGGAAGAGATTATGCCTTTCAAATTTTCTCCCACCAGATAACCGTCGGTGAAACGATCCAGATACGAAATGCTTATGGAATCCAGCGCCCGGTTACGGGCTGTCAGAAGTCTGTTCATGAAGATGGCCATGTCAGCGGTTGTGACAGGGTTTAAAGGACCTGCATTCCGGTTTTCATCGGGGATGACTATGCCCAGCTTCACAGCCGTCATCATATATGGGTAATACCAGCTGCCCGGTGCCACATCCTTCACTGAAAACAGGAATTCAGACTCCGGCATGATGTCAAAGGACTTCATGAGAATGGTAATGAACTGCGCCCTGGTTATATTGGCTCCGGGATGGAACAATCCATCAGGGTTTTGGGCTATGGCTCCGGACGAAGCCAGTGCATTTACGGCATCTGTGCACCAGGAGAAGCCCTCCAGATCCTTGAAGACCGCTTTTTGCTGTACAGAAACATCGATGGATATGCCGGTGGATTCGCCCCTGGTATTAAAAGCGCACACCTCATATCTCACCGTTGATCCGGGCACAGCCTTGGTATCTATAAAGCTTGTGGCATCCTTTTCAGTTGTTCCTACCAGGATCCGTTTTTGATCCTGTATCCTGTAAATCCGGTAACCGTCTTCAGTTTTACTGATATCGTTCCATGTGAGCAGCACCTGGTTTGACCCCATGGATGCCACCCGCAAGCCGGTTGGTGCTTCCGGCACCGATCCGTGTAAACGGTACACAGGCCCATGGATGATATTCCCCTGGTTCTCGGAGCGGATTCTGAAGTCATACTCCTTTCCGTCCGCCGGGAAGAAAAAAACGAGGAGGGTGCGTCCGGTCTGGCCTAAAGAGTAATCGCTCCAGGGCTGATTTATGTCCGTTCTCACTTCCAGCGTGTATCTGACTCCTTCAGGGGCGGGCTCATTGCTACCTATCAGCATGGAGCTTTCCATGGGAAGGAATAGAAGTTCGCCGGGCATGAGGGGCTCGGCGTTATCTATCAGATCGGATACCGCAAAGTCCGAAAAGGCGCTCTCCCCTCGGATTGCGCGCACGCGGTAGCGATAGCTCATATCGGTGAGGGACGAATAATCAGTCCATGTATGGATGTTCCTGCCCACTTCGTCAACCTTTTGCCAGATCCCGTCCTGCTCTTTGCGCCATATCTCAAAGCCGGACTCCACATCATAGGGATACTCCCAGGTGAGGGCGATTCTGCCATGGGCGGCAGGTGAAGCCTTCAGCTGGGATGGACCCGGGATGGTCTCAGTTTTGATGGTCACCGGTTCCGAATAGGCTGAAATCGAGCCTTTAGAGGATCGTAAAAAGAGACGATATGTATATTCTTCCCCTGGAAATATTACATCGGAGGAATCGATATAATGATCTGCTGTGGTCGAAAAGAATATGGTTTCGTAATCTCCAAAGCTGTCCTGTCTTTGGACATAGACCGTATGCCCCTCCACAGCCTCCCGATCCCAATCCAGACGGATCTGTCTGTCGGTGATGGCAAATCCGGTCAGGGGCGTCGTAAGAGAGATGGTGGTTCTTCTGTAGACTCCGCTTGTTGCGGGTATGTACCTGGAGTATTGGTTTTCCGAATATCGGGTGCGGATTCTGTAATAATAGATGGTATCGGGGTCCAGACCATGATCCCGAAGCTCCCGCTGGTAATAAGGTGCCGTATAAATCTCGGTCCAGCCGGATTTCCCGTCGGCTTTTCTTTCCACTATGGTTTCGTAGGTAACGGTTCTCGGAATTAATAGTTCGGGATAGTCCCATTCCAGGTTAATCTGGTCACTATATACGCCGGTGATGGATAGATATAAGGGGCGGAGGAAAATCACTTCGATTTCCCGGGTGTAGGGACTGGAATTCTTTGAACTGTGCCGCCGGGCACGGTATTTGTAGACATGGCCATTGGAGACACTGTGATCCTTAAAGCTTGTTATTCCGGGGCTTAGGGTGGCGATAACCTTGAAGTCTCCCGAATCGGTACTCCGCTCTATCCTGATATACTGACCGGTTTCAGCCCCGTCCACGTTTATAAGTACATGGCTATCTTCAATACTTACCGAGAAACCTCCCGGAGCGGGAAGGGTGCCAGCATTATCCGCAAGGGCGGTTTGGGGCAAAACCTGTGCCAGTATGAGAAATACTATAAGAAAAACCGATCCGAATCTTTTCAAAACAGCACACTCCCGATTCTTTAATGATATCAAGCAGAAAGGTATTTTTACAATGGATATATCGGCAAAAAAAGAGCCGGCGGTTAAGCCGGCAAGTAAAGGGGGTCAAAATGTATTGTGAGGTCACTCTCAGTATGGGCAGGATTACAAAAAATATACATGGGAATCTAAAAATAATGGTCAGACTTTCCGGCATCCACAAGGGCGATTTGCCTTGTTTGTTGCTTATCCCTGCTGTATAATCAAACTGAACCCATTTTTGCATATGGTGGGAAATTGCCCATATTATTGCCCCGCTGGCGGGCATGATGAGCTGATCAGGGTTTGACAGCCCACAAAAGGGGTTTAATCTAAGAGGAAATGAAGGTTGTTAATGAATAAAGAAGTTTGGCAAAAACCCAAGAGACTAAGCAATATCGGTGGGGAGGCTTTGATGGAAGGGGTCATGATGCGCGGGAAACAGACCATGGCCTCCACAGTCCGTAAGAGCAACGGCGAGCTGATCACCACCACCAAGACCTATATACCCCTGTCAAAACGCTATAAGATACTGGGTCTTCCCTTTATCCGGGGAGCCGTGAGCATGATAGAATCCATGGTCGTTGGCGTAGGCGCTTTGATGGAATCGGCAGAGCATATAGAGTTCGAGGAATCGGAAAGCAAGTTCGACAAGTGGATAGAAAAAAAGTTTGGAGACAAGTCCATGACCATCATCCTGTATACCTCGGTGGTCTTTGCTCTGGCAATGGGCATAGGTCTTTTCATGCTCCTGCCCAATCTGATAGCCGATTTTTTGCCCTTCAGCAAGGAAACGGCATCAGGTGCCTTCCTCGCCAATATCGTGGAGGGTGCAATCCGCATCCTGATATTTTTGATCTATGTCTGGATCGTGTCAAAGAACAAGGAGATCAAGCGGGTGTTCCAGTATCACGGTGCAGAGCATAAAACCATCTATACCTATGAGAGCATGGAGGAGCTGACGGTGGAGAATGTGAGAAAGCACACCCGGTTCCATCCCCGGTGCGGCACCACCTTTATTTTCGTGGTGGTGATCATCAGTATACTGGTATTCGCACTTACAGGCTGGCACAGCAAACTGGTCAATGTAGCCATAAGGCTGGCTCTTCTGCCGGTCATTGCCGGTGTCTCCTATGAACTGTTCAAGCTGGCCGCCCGGTCTGAGAGCAAACTGGTTAAGCTCATCAGCTATCCGGGAATACTCCTTCAGAGAATCACCACCCAGGAGCCCGACGACAGCATGCTGGAAGTAGCTATCGCCTCCTTAAAGGCCGTGCTGGACTCCGAAGAAGGGGAGAGTACCGAAAATGACAATCTCCAGGCTGCTCAATGAGGCAACCACAAGGCTTAAACAGGCGCAAATTGAAGACCCGGCTTTAGAGGCGGGTCTTATTTTGTCATGGGCTATAAAAAAACCCAGAGCGTTCATCTATGCCCACTCCGACATGGGCCTGAACCCTTCTGATGTCCGTCGGTTCATGGAACTGGTCGAAAGAAGGAGCCTGGGTGAGCCGTTCCAATACATCACCGGAGAATGCGAATTCATGTCATTGAAATTCAAGGTCAATCCAAATGTCCTCATCCCAAGAAGCGACACCGAGCTTCTGGCTGAAGCAGCGCTCTTCTCCCTGAGCTGTCCCCAGCCCTTCATAGACCCCGGCCTGTTTCAGGTATCCAGACAGGGCATAAGGAGGGTTCTGGATATAGGAACGGGTTCAGGCTGCCTTGCGGTTTCCATAGCCCATTACGCACGGGATGTATCGGTGGACGCCCTGGACATTTCAGAGGAAGTCCTTAAGATAGCCAGGCAGAATGCTGAGCTTAACGGCGTATCAGGTTCCATACGCTTCATGCAAACCGATTTTCTCACCGATTCCGGCTTTACCGACTCCAGATATGATCTGATCATCTCCAATCCCCCCTATATACCACGGGATGATAAAACTGGCCTGATGCCTCAGGTGGAGAAATACGAGCCTGAGCAGGCGCTCTTTGCAGACGACGGTGGTCTTTGCTTCTATAAAAGGCTGGCATGTATTTCCCCGAAAATACTGGCAGAGGGCGGGGTCATCCTTGTGGAATGCGGCTTCAATCAGTCGGTAAGTGTTGAGGGTATCTTTCGGGCTCACAGCATGGAAACCATGGTATTGAAGGATCTGGCTGGTATAGAGCGTGTTGTTGCTGCCCGGGTTCGTGTATAAGATGTCAATTTCTGCCCATACTCTATAACAGGAAAAGGAACAAAGGAATGGAGAGGTTGAGTATGGCGGAACAAATGGCTGCAGGATCGGGAGCAGAGGCGCTGGGTGCCCTTGGCCAGAGATCCAATAAGCGCTCAGGAATATTTGGACGCACCCTTGAAGATCCTTCCAGAGCCGAGCTTTATGAGACCATTCATGAGGCCTGGATGGACTGGCAAAGTGCACTTCTGAATTTTGAGGATGCTGATTGCAAGGAGATGGTG
>JAAYTP010000073.1 GCA_012518025.1 Clostridiaceae bacterium | reverse complement strand
AATACAGCCCAGGTCTGGCTACAGCGTGAAAATAACCCTGCCTGTCCCTGCTAAACTGATTGATGTCAGGGAAGGAGTCTGGTATTACTCTGCCGTACGGTTTGTAGCGCAAAACGGCCTTATGAACGGTACCGGAAAGAATACATTCTCACCACAAGCGGCGGCAAACCGGGGCATGATTGTTGCCATCCTGCATAAGCTGAGTGGTTCGGAAGAAACACTGCAAAGTTCCTTCAGGGATGTAGTTTCTGGCGCATATTATGCTAAAGGGGTGGCCTGGGCTCAGAAGAACGACATTGTTGCCGGATATGGAAACGGGTTGTTCGGTCCTGAGGACAGTATCACCCGTGAACAGATGATAACCATTCTATGGAAATTTGCAGGCTTACCTGCAGCCGACACCACAAGTCTCCTTCTGACCTTATTTTTGATGGTCAGGTATTTCTGCCTTTCCATTTGCCGCTTGTATATGTTTTTTGAGAACGACCTGAAACATGACCATACCAGCAAAGCGAGAGCAAGAAAATAGAAAAAACCCAGGTAAGGAATATATGACAATAATAGCAGGACAAGTGCCGAAATGGACAGGAACCGGCATAGCTCATCATATCCGTACCGTCCTTGCATAAAGTATTGAATCCTATAGCCCAGACTGCTAAACCACTTTTTCATCCTCATAACTTCCTTCTATTCTGGTTGTAATGCTCATTATATTATTCTAAACCGAATCTAAGCAATAAAGCAAAGAGACTACCAAAAATAACCTCTTTTCTCCATCCGGGAGAAAGAAATTGCAACCACGGCTTCTCAGGATTCCTTTATTCATTTCGCTTCCGCAATATGGACAATCCATGACCTGTACCCCCACCTAAAAATGGGATTCTATGTTTTCACTGATCCAGTTGGTAATATGATAATCAGTGTCCATTGGATAGTCCAGTTTGAGCTTGTTGGCTGTCTCAACAGAAATTCTGCGGAAGAGACTCATTGATGCCAGCAGTCCCCTCAAGCTGTCGGCCTTTTCAAATTGAGCAAAAGTACTTTTTAGTTCCCTTAATGTCTTTTGATCAGCCCATTCATGGAGGAATCGCCCCCCATGCCAAATATCATAATCATCGCCATTCAATGCCTTTGCATGCCATTCCATCATTTGAAGGAGCAGCACTCTAAGCTCATTTTCCCTTATTTTTGCTGTCCATAGTTCACCTCGCACAATTTGCTTAGCAATATACAGGGAACTGAAGAAGAACATATTAACTACCTGAACAAAGGCATTCTCGTCAATTGGTGGAGTCGATACAGGTTTAAAATCTAATGGGACAATATATCTGGCTGTATCGTCCTTATCCACCAGTACCCTTACACCTCTGCGAAAATTTTCAGGGGTTATTCTGTCCTCAACCATCTGATAAAGACTACTGCTGGACAAAAATACTATGTCAACCTGATACCCGCCTTCAAATAGGGTAAGGCGTTCAGGTTCTCCGATTGAAGTCTGATATGTAAATGTTACCCAAATATTCCCGAGCTTTTTCAGCCAATCAGTATTGTTCAAATAGAAATTATTGTTATTTGCATATAGAATAATGTCCATATCAGACCACTCATCTGCAGGGTGGTCAACACGTGATCTTGATCCCACAATAAAAGCAGCTCTTATGTCGTCTGTTGCATTTGCCCATGTAGTAAAATCTTTTTCAAATTTTTCATAAAAAATACCTGATTTCATTGCCAAAATGCCTCCTATGTTCAAATAAGGCTTTTTAGGTACTCTACAATATCGCGTGCTTTTGGCGGGCAGCCCCCAACGTATTTTTCAAATCCTGAAGTACAAGTGCCGATACCTATGCCTTCGCAGCGCCTGTTTCTATAGCCCTGGCCGATGTATATTTTCTCTCTCAGTCTATTCAAAAGGCCTTTTTCATCAAGCCTATCAGGCGCATGGATAAGGCTTCCGTAGCAGGCTGAGCAGGCGCTGTCCTCCACAACATACCTTGCCAGGTGCTGTACCCTTCTTGAAGGCATTGGTTTTACTGATCTGATATCCTTGTTCAATTCAATAATATCAGCATTCGCAAGGTCGGCGGTGCCTGCGCCGATACTTTCGGCCATTCTGATATATGGGACTTCCTCTATGCTGAAGCCCATCAGGTTCGCCGCATATGCATCTGTCAGCACAGGGTCATTTCCTGCTATAATCATGTTCATCTGAACCGGATTTCCGCCTTCTTCGAAGTTGAGGTCACCGTTCATACCATCAACGATTATGAGGTTCTGCCTTATGAGCTTGTTCAGGTATGCTATGGGCTTGTGCAGCCTCCATTCTTTTCCGGACGTTTACTGATCGCAGGGTTCGCAGTATCGAAATATCTCTGACTGCAAACAATAAATGATATTCATCCTATTATCATCAGGGACGAACCGTCTCCGTTTTTTGGCTTCCAATTGTTGTATAGAATTATATAACTAATAGATATGGGATTCAAACCTTGCACTGCCTTTTGCAATATACATAAATAAAGTACAATTTGGAGTGTCGGCTTAAGTCGCATAATAACCCTGTTTCAATGTGATTTAACAGGGTAAGATATAATCTGTTGCGAAAAAACAACCGTTACCTGCTGTTGTGAAATTCATGCATATGAGTGGACGGTATGATGGGGGATGAGGGTTATTTATCTGGTAAGCGCTTGTTTGGCAGGCGAGAACTGCAGATATGACGGAAAAAACAGCAGGATAGAGGCCATTGCGGAGCTTGTACGGCAAGGTCGTGCTATTCCCGTATGCCCCGAACAAATGGGAGGCCTGTCCACTCCAAGGAGCCCCTGTGAGATAGTGAGGTCTGGAGATGGCGAAATTAAGGTGATGAGCAGGGATGGACGGGACTGTACAAGAGAATTCCGTATTGGAGCCGAAAAGACATTGGCTATTGCTAAGGCTCATGGCATTAAGAAGGCAATTCTCAAATCAAAGAGCCCGTCCTGCGGCTGCGGACAGGTTTATGACGGCACCTTCTCGGGAAAATTGACAGAGGGTCATGGCATTACCGCCAGGCTTTTGATGGATTATCAGATTGAGGTTTTTACAGAAAACAATAAGGATGTGTGAGCAACTATGGTAGTCGTTTCGTTGGATATAGGCACAACAAAAATATGCGCTATTGCCGTGGACTCAGATACGGGGGAGGTTCTGGAGGTTCTGTCAGGGGCTAATGCCTTCATGCCTTCTGAAGACTCCCATGAAAGAATACAGGATGCTGACAGGATTATTAAGATCTCCAAAAGCCTCTGCGGTGAGCTTATCCGTAAGTATTCACCCATACTCTGTATCGGGATAACAGGCCAAATGCACGGTATTCTCTATCTTAACCGTCACGGAGAGGCAGTAAGCCCCTTGTATACATGGCAGGATCAATGCGGAAATCTGCCCTACAGGGATCAATTATCCTATGCGGAGTATCTAACCGGGAACAGCCCATACAGGATGGCTTCCGGATTTGGGCTGACCACCTGTTTCTACCATACCCATACCGGCCAGATTCCGCCGGAAGCCCATAAGATCTGTACCATTCAGGATTATGCTGCCCTGCACATAACCGGTAAAACCCATCCCATCATACATACATCCAATGGGGCGAGCCTCGGTCTTTTTGACATATCCCGTGGAGATTTCGACAGGGATATTATAGACCGTTTTGGCATGGATACCGATTTACTGCCTGATGTCACCCCAGAATGCACGATCATCGGGAAAACCGCTGAAAGTATACCTGTGTGCGTCGCCATGGGCGACAACCAGGCAAGCTTTCTTGGGGCAGCAGGGGTGGATGGGGGCAGTATGCTGATCAATATCGGCACGGGCAGCCAGGTGTCGGTCCTATCCGATGGCCATGAGGTTTCCAGAGATGAACTTTTGGAAGTCCGGCCATATCTTAAGGGAATGAACCTGATCACAGGCTCGCCTTTGTGCGGCGGAAGCTCCTATGCGCTCCTTGAGAAGTTCTTCCGTGAGGTTGTCCGGATGGCTGGGTTCGAACTGGAGTCGGTCTATCCCCATATGGATGCCCTGCTCTCAAAAGCCTTACCTAATGGTGAACCCCTCATAGTGTCAACCCGTTTCTCCGGTACAAGGGTCAATCCTCATGAGAGGGGGAAAATCGAAAATATCAGCCTTGATAATTTCACACCTGCTGCGATGATGCTTGGCTTTATGGAAGGTATGGCGCAGGAGCTATATGATTTGGCTGAGCCCGTCCTTTCCGCCGGTTCCTTTAAGCTAAAGAATCTGGTTGCAGCGGGTAATGGTGTGAGGAAAAACCTCACTATGAGATCCATCCTCTCCAACAAATTTGGTTTACCGGTCAAGGTGCCGCAACACCACGAGGAGGCGGCATTTGGAGCTGCCCTGTTTGCCATGACGGGTGTTGGAAGGTTTGCCAGCTTTGAAGAGGCGCAAAGGCTCATCCGATATGCTTAGAAAACCTCCTGAATTACGGGGACTTGTTTTTCTAAAAGCGTCTTATGCCACATGAGTTCTGAACTTTTCCCACCCGTAAGAAATATTTACCATAACGGGAAAATATAAATAATGCTCTTTGTATCGGGCTGTATATCGTTATATAATTAAAGACAGAACCCGTATAAGTGGTT
>JAAYTP010000072.1 GCA_012518025.1 Clostridiaceae bacterium | reverse complement strand
TTTTCATGGATGGTGAGGACAGGGCGCTGCTGGTCGGAGTAAAATCCCTTCAGGGACGGCAGGTGGAAGAACCCGATACCGAGACGTCTATAAGAGGTTCAAGGGAAGGTTTTGTTGAAAACCTGCTTACCAATATGGTTCTTATACGAAAGAGAATAAAGAACCCGGATCTCAAGATGGAGATCATGCAGCTTGGAGAGAGGACAAAGACTGATATTTGCATCTGTTACATCAAAGGGCTGGCCAACCAGGAGATTGTCAAAGAGGTGCGAGAAAGGCTTAAAAAAATCAAAGTCGATGCCATACTTGATACCGGTATAATCGAGCAATACATTTCTGACAACCGGCTAACCCTTTTCCCCACGGTGGGGAACAGCGAAAAATGCGACAAACTGGCAGGAAAGCTGCTGGAGGGAAGAGTGGCCATATTATGCGACGGAACCCCCTATATTCTGACGGTGCCCTATCTTTTTATAGAGTCCATTCAAACTGTTGATGATTACTATGACCATGCTTTTTTTGCCACCTTTATGCGCCTTCTGCGTCTGATGGCGCTTTTGATATCAAATCTTTTGCCGGGTATGTATGTGGCATTGGTGGTTTTTCATCAAACGGTAATTCCGTTCAAGCTTATGATCACTCTGGCAGCTTCACAGCAGGGGATTCCTTTCCCCCCTTTTATCGAAGCCTTGTTAATGATAGTTGCATTTGAACTATTACGCGAAGCGGGCGTGCGTATGCCAAAGCCCATCGGCCAGGCGCTGAGCATTGTGGGGGCAATTGTGCTGGGTGAGGCGTCGGTGGCTGCAGGAATCGCCAGCAACCTTATGGTGATTATCGTAGCTATTACAGCCGTGTGCAGCTTCGTTGTCCCTCCGCTCATCCCGGCTACCATGCTTCTCAGATTTGCATTTCTGGCTGCGGCCAATTTCATGGGGTTCCTTGGAATTATCCTGGTATCTGTGGCTATTTTCGCACACCTGTGCAGGCTGCGCTCTTTTGGGATTCCATATATGGCGCCGTTTTCGCCTCTTACGGCACATGATCTCAAAGATTCCTTTATTATGGTTCCCATATGGG
This sequence comes from Clostridiaceae bacterium, assembly GCA_012518025.1. Lineage (GTDB taxonomy): Bacteria > Bacillota > Clostridia > DSM-8532 > DSM-8532 > Thermoclostridium_A. The sequence continues at coordinate 517 of JAAYTP010000072.1, read as the reverse complement.
CAATGGTGACAAGACCCAAGATTCTCAGGCAGCAGGAAAATGTAAGGGGCAAAAAAGGGTCAAAACGCCAGGAGGTGAATAAGGGGCATGATTCGCAAAAAGGATAAAGCGTTCCAGGCCTTGCTTCCCCTTTTCCTCATGTTACCTTTGCTGCTTACCGGGTGTTGGAACAACAGAGAACTGACTGATTTAAATATTGTGGCAGGTTTGGGGCTGGATCGCACCGATGATGGCAGAATTATTTTAACCGTCCAGGTGGCTGAGCCAGGCGCAATCCAGTCATCGTCCTCGGGAAGTGGCGGGGGCGGGGGAGAGAAGTCAAAACCTGTGTTTGTTGCTTCCAATGAAGGTGAAACAGTCTTCGACGCCCTAAGAGGAATGCTGGCCGTAGTTGACAAAAAGTTGTTCCTTAGTGCAGCACAGGTTCTCATCCTTGGGGAAAGGCTTGCACAGGATGGTATAGAAGAGGTTCTGGACTTTTTCCAGCGAGATCATGAGGTGAGTTACCTGATGGATG
>JAAYTP010000071.1 GCA_012518025.1 Clostridiaceae bacterium | reverse complement strand
GAGGCTGATGAGGCTAATGAGTTCAAATCCAACTTTCTGGCCAGAATGTCCCATGAGATCCGAACCCCTCTCAACGCCATTACAGGTATGTCCTATCTTCTTAAAAAAACAGATCTTAATCTGACACAGAGAATGTATGCAGACAGGATAAGACAGGCAGCCAATAATATGCTGAGCATCATTAACGATATTCTGGATTTCTCTAAAATCGAAGCCGGGAAAGTAGAGCTTGAGATGGCTCCTTTCAGCATGGATCAGGTAATTGAGGATGTAGTAAACATTGTTTCTTACAAGATTGAGGAGCAGGGAATCGACTTTAAGTTCTATAAGGATCCCCATGTTCCAAACTGGTTTTACGGGGACAGCAAGCGAATAGAACAAATCCTTGTAAACCTTTTGAGCAATGCAGCAAAATTCACAAGCAAAGGGGAGGTGTCGCTTGATGTCAGACTGATAGCCAGAGAGAACGAAAGATATCACCTGTCTTTTTCGGTGCAGGACACCGGCATAGGCATGACCCAGGAGCAGGTTGATAACCTGTTTAAGCCATTTATACAAGGAGACAGCAGTATTACCCGCCGATTTGGAGGCACGGGGCTGGGACTATCTATTGTTAAGAGCCTGGTTGACATGATGGATGGAAAAATCCAGGTTTTCAGCACACCGGGAGTAGGCTCCACTTTTATCATCCATCTGTCTCTGGATATCGACAGAGAGAAGGAAGAATCTTCACAGGGGGCTCTGCCAGCCATACAGTTAAAGGATATAAGGGTGTTGGTACTTGAGAAGTCTGTAGAGGATATGAACCTTATTGGGAGCTACCTGAAAAACTTTGGTATGCAATATGAGCTAACGAGTTCGCAGGCCAGTGCGGTGAGTATGCTTGAAGACGCAGGAAAACAATCTGAAGAACTATTTGATCTGTTTATTTTAGATTACAACACCCCCCAGGAAGGTGGTTTTAAGTTTATAGAATCCATCCGGAACAACAGGAGAATCTCAAAACTGCCAAAGCTCATCATGCTGTTGCCCATGATGAGGCAGGACCTGTTTGAAAAGCTAAGCCAATATGGAATAGATATGGGCATAGGCAAACCCATCATTCCATCCATTCTCTTTAATGGCATTCAGGACATTTTTATGCCGAAAACCTCACCGGTTGCCCAGAGTACAATTACTGAACTGAAAAAGCCTGAGAAGATCTATAACATCTTATTGGCGGAAGATAACAGAACCAATCAATTAATTGTTAAGTCCCTATTAGAGCAGACGGGTGCTGAACTGTTAATGGCCGGAGACGGAAAAGAGGCTGTTCAACTCTATCAGCAACATCAGAACAATATAGACCTGGTTCTGATGGATTTGCATATGCCGGTGATGGACGGCTATGAAGCTACCAGGGAAATAAGAAAGATATCTGCCGATGTTCCCATTGTGGCATTGACCGCAGACGTGGTTGAAGGGGTTTTGGAAAAATGTCGGCAAAACGGAATTCATGATTTTATCAGTAAGCCCTTTGATCCCGATGATTTTATACGCAGGGTTATAGATATTTTGGAAAAAAGAGATCAGGAAGAACTCAAGGTAAGTATTCTGGACAGATCTGTCGGGATGCGAAATGTTGGCGGAAATTCTGAGATTTACACACAGGTTTTATCTGAATTCCTCAATGAGAATAGCGAAACCTTGAGTAATCTCACCTCGGCCATCAATGAAAAAAGATATGAGGAAGCGGCACAGATACTCCATAAGATTCGGGGCAGTCTCGGGAGCATAGGAGCTGGAGAGGTCTACGAGGTTACTAACTCATTGCATAAAGCCTTGCAGCAAGAGGATGAAAACAAAATAGTGCTTCTCAAAGAAAAGTTTTATCTATTGTTCGGACAACTGCTTGAAGAAATTGTTCGATATATATAGTGAAGGTATGTAGCAAGGAAACATAACAACATCCAGGTATTTTGGAGGGAGGATGGGTAAAATGCCACTCAAGATTCTGATAGTCGATGATTCTGCAACAGACAGGCTGCTTATTCAAAAGATGCTGGGCAGGTACAATGTGATCACGGCAAGTAACGGTTTTGAAGCCATGCGTCAGATTGAGGAGCATAAAGACATTGATCTGGTAATCCTGGATTTGAATATGCCTGGGATGGACGGCTTTCAGGTTCTTGGTACGCTGAAATCCGATGACCGGTTCAATAGAATTCGCACAATCATACTAACAAACTATGATGAGCTGGATAATGAGATCAGAGGATTGCAGCTGGGCGCGGTGGACTATATCAGAAAACCCATCCATATGGATTCACTTACTGCCAGAATCGAGATTCACGCTGAACTTCTTCGTATTCAGCAGGCGCTGGAGCAGAAGTTGCATGAACAGGGTCTGACCTTTGAAACAATTTTCAATCAGGCGCCAATTGGCATAGCCGTTTCCCATAATTACGAAACCTTAACAGAAGAACAAAACCGCTATTTCAACGTCAATCCCATGTTTGAGAAAATCAGCGGCAGAAATAAAGAAGAGCTATTAAGGCTGGGTTGGGCGGGAATAACACATCCCGATGATTTGGAAGAGGATGTGGAGAACTATAAAAGGCTCAAAGCAGGGGAAATCGAAAGTTACGCAATGGATAAGAGGTTGATTAAACCGGATGGTTCGGTGGTTTGGGTGCACATGATTGTAGCTTCCCTCGGCTTGTCCAATGAGCATCAATATAACCATGTCTGCCTGGTTCAGGATATCACCGAACGCAAAACCATTGAAAAGGCATTACAAGAGAGCGAGCGCAGCAAATCCGTGCTTCTTTCCCACCTTCCCGGACTGGCATACAGGTGCAGTTATGACAGGGATTGGACCATGCAATATGTTTCGGCGGGTTGTTTAAACTTAACGGGCTACCCGCCTGAAAGCCTTCTATTCAACAAAGACCTGTCATACAACGATATCATTGCTCCGGAATACCGTGAACTTATATGGGAGGAATGGGGGCGGGTCATTTCCAGGAGAATACCTTTCAAGTATGAATATGAAATCATAACTGCCTATGGAGAACGGAAATGGGTACTGGAGATGGGAGAGGGTGTCTTCGACGAGCAAGGGCATGTTGAGGCAGTTGAGGGAATCGTTATAGATATTACCGATCGAAAAGAGATGGAGGATAAGCTTAAATACAGCTATGAGCACGACAGGAGGACGGACCTGTATAATCTGATCTTTCTGGAAGGTCTTCTCAATGGCGATGCCAGGAAAAAAACAGATGAGCGAAGGGCTCTTGTGGGCATAAACTTAAGTGCAGTCCAGTCAATAACCATGACCTATGGATACCATTATACCCTGGATCTGATAAAACGTGTTGCTGACGCCCTCACTAAGCATTGCACAGACAGGAGGATGCTGTTTAGTACATATGAACATCAGTTTGCCTTCTATCTGAAAGGCTACCAGGGGAAAAGCGAGTTGTTTGAATTTTGTGATGATATTGCAAAGACGCTTCAATCCTTACTTACAATGGAAAGAATTGTTGGAGGAATTGGAATTGCTGAAATAGATCCGGACAAGGGATGGGATGCCGACCGGATTTTGCAGAACCTGCTGATTGCTTCTGAAAGGGCCATGGCAACTACTGATAAAGAATTTGGTATAAGCTTATATGACGAAGAGCTGGAGAAGCATATAATTCGTAAAACACAAATTAAAAACGAACTTACCTGCATTGCTTCATGTGAAAACGACGGTGGCCTCTATCTGCAATACCAGCCCGTACTTGATCTCAAAACTGGTCGGATATCCGGTTTCGAGGCTTTGTCCAGATTAAACAGCAGCAAACTGGGGCGGGTACCTCCTTTGGAATTCATTCCCTTAGCCGAGGAAACAAAGCTTATCATTCCAATCGGAATGAAGGTTTTCCGGCAGGCGTTGAGTTTTCTCATCAAGCTAAAGGAGAATGGATACGAAAACATAAATGTTTCTGTTAATGTGTCTGTGATTCAGCTATTGGCAGAGGACTTCACAAAAAACCTGTTTGAGATGATTGACAGGATGGGGGTAAATCCAGCGAATGTTGCCCTTGAGATCACAGAATCGGTATTCGCTTCGGATTTTGAGCAGATCAACCGTGTTCTTGGAATACTGAAAGACGCTGGATTGTCAATAGCTATTGACGATTTTGGAACCGGGTATTCCTCTCTTTCAAGGGAGTGGGAGATGAACATCAACTGCCTTAAGATAGATAAGGCTTTTATAGATAATCTATTATTGCACGATCCTTCCAAGGCCATCATCGGCGATATTGTTTCCATGGCTCAAAGGTTTGGTCACTGTGTTATAGCCGAAGGCGTGGAGCACGAAAGTCAGAAACAGTATCTGATCGGATGTGGCTGTGACAAGATTCAGGGGTATCTGATCAGCAAGCCTCTGGATGAAGAGGATGCCATTGAGATTTTAAAAAGAATAAATGACCATCCATGATGCGCCTGTTGTTTCAGCTTGGGTTCTGCCAAGTCATATATGGGTATGCCATTCATCAGTACAAAACCTGACGCCCTTTTGGAATCCAATGTTTTCAAGGGGGTTGTGTCAGGTTCATTTTTTAGATCATGGTCTCAGGCTTGGAGCGGTTTGCGGCTGCTGCCAAAGAGCTTATTCTTCAAAGATTCCCCAACACAAGGCTGGATATGGATGAGGAGAAAAGAAGCCTGAAATGGGAGAGATTCGGACGATACAAATATGTGTACCCGAAGGAGCAGGCGGAAGAGATAAGGGGATACCTGACATCGCAAATACTTGAGAGATTTCCTGAGGCCAGGATTCAGTACTTCACTTAAGCAGGGGATGAAAAGAAAGAGATGGGATCGGGAGCCGGTTTTCAGGTTTCCTTTTTGGCTGCCGGGATATGCTTTTTAATGGCTTCAAAGCTTTCATGGCTGATAACATGCTCTATACGACAGGCGTCCTCAAGGGCGGTGGCTTCGTCTACACCCAGGCGCATAAGCCAGTCGGATAAGAGCTTATGTCGTTCTAGCATGGTCTCTGCAATTTTTTTGCCTTCCTTGGTCAGAGTGATGAAACCATCACTGTCCATCTCAATGAGCCGGTTCTCGCGCAGCTTCTTCATGGCGACGCTGACGCTGGACTTCTTATAATTCAGCTCATTCACAATATCGATGGACCTCACCTGAGGCTTCTTCTTCCCTAATACCAAGATGGTTTCAAGATACATTTCAGCAGATTCGCGGATATCCACATTCATCATCTTCTTCCCATGGGTTATGCTTGCTGGTTCCGGATACTATAAGCTAACTTCAGAATATCATATTGTCCTGATTTAAACAAACACCCCGACTAAAAAGACAGCGCCGCAACCGGTGATGTCATGCCTTTCTGCAGCATAACCGAGATACTGCCATAAAGGCTATTCCAGACTGAAACCTTACTTCCTGAAATATTTCTCTGCTACTTCATTGTAAAGCGGAAACAAATAATTCAGGGGTTCATCATCATAATAGATATTCAGGTCCGATTTTTTCGGGGTTTCCGCTTGCGCCATCTCCTCTGTATTATAGCCAATTTTTTCTTCACATTCCGCAAATGTTTTATAGGATAAAACAAAGCTGAGACAAAAATTTGATGGACCCGTTGACATTCAAGTTAGTTTATACTAACCTATAACTAGATTAGTTGAGACTAACTCAGTATGGTCTTCCGTTGAGAAGAGTTTGCGAGAAAGCAGAATGGGAGGGATAGCAATGCCCTTAATCATGGCAAGACAAGGAGAGGAAAGGCTCATAAGAAAGATCGGCGGCAAGGCAGAGCTAAAAAAGCATCTCGAGAACCTTGGTTTCGTTGTTGGAGGAACTGTTACTGTGATCAGTGAGATTGGCGGTAATGTAATTGTCAACGTCAAGAATTCAAGGATTGCTATAAGCCGTGAAATGGCTTGCAGAATCTTGGTATGAGTCGTGAAGGGAGTTGCTTAATATGGAGGTTTTAAAAGAGGTTGCCTGCGGACGGACAGTTACTGTTCAGAAAATTGTTGGCCAGGGCGCTGTGAAACGCAGGATCATGGATATGGGTATCACAAAGGGTACAGAGATCTATGTTCGCAAGGTGGCACCCCTTGGGGATCCCATGGAGGTTACGGTTCGCGGATATGAATTATCCCTGCGTAAAGCTGATGCCGAAATGATATTGGTTGAGTAGTTTCCAGGAGACGACGGGTTTCCTGATTTATTTTCTCCATGAGTTAGCCTAGACTAACTTGCGAAGCTTAATAGAAGCCGATTATTCTTGTTCTACAAGGAGGAAAAGAGATCATGCCTACTAAAATAGCACTTGCAGGCAATCCCAACAGCGGAAAGACAACACTGTTTAATGCGCTGACCGGTTCCAATCAGTATGTGGGAAACTGGCCGGGCGTGACCATTGAAAAAAAAGAAGGAAAACTCAGGAGCGATACATATAAGGATATAACCATTGTAGACCTGCCGGGTATTTATTCTCTCTCACCGTACACGCTGGAAGAGGTTATAGCAAGGGATTATCTCATTACCGAGAATCCCGATGCCATCATAAACATTGTAGACGGCACTAATCTGGAGCGTAATCTGTATCTTACCACTCAGTTGGCCGAATTGGGCATACCCATGGTGGTAGCGGTCAACATGATGGATATTGTTGAAAAAAATGGTGACAGGATTAACCTTGATAAGCTCTCTGAAAAGCTGGGTTGTCCCGTTATAGGTATCTCGGCATTAAGGAAAGCCGGAATCACGGAGGCGGCAGAAAAAGCTGCGGAGCTTGCCAATAAAAAAGTTCCCATGACCCCTAAACATCGGTTCTCGGACGAGTTGGAGCATGCCATCGAGAGCATTGAAGGGCTTTTGGGGGACAGGGTTGAAGATAAAAATAAGCGCTGGACAGCAATCAAGGTCTTTGAACGGGATATTAAGATCATGGAACGTCTGGATCTTGATGATTCTCTCAAGGAACGCATCGAGAATATTATCGACGGCTGTGAAACCGATATGGACGATGACTCGGAGAGCATTATCACCAATGAACGATATCTGTACATTTCTTCAATCATAAAGGACTGCTATCGTAGGAAAAGCAATAAAAAGATGACTACCTCTGATAAAATAGACAGGATCGTTACCAACAGATGGCTTGCACTTCCCATCTTTGCACTAGCTATGTTTGCTGTTTACTATCTAGCTGTTACGACCGTCGGTACATGGATGACTGACTGGACCAATGATGTGCTTTTTGGTGAAATCATACCTCCGGCTATGGAAAGCTTTCTTGATTCTATTGGGACAGCTCCATGGCTTCAGTCACTCATTCTGGATGGAATCATTGCGGGCGTGGGTGCTGTCCTGGGATTTATTCCGCAGATGCTGGTTCTGTTTCTTGCCCTTGCATTGCTTGAGGACTGCGGATATATGGCCAGGGTTGCCTTCATCATGGATCGGATCTTCCGTAAGTTTGGCCTTTCTGGAAAATCCTTTATCCCCATGCTTATAGGAACCGGATGCGGGGTTCCAGGAATCATGGCATCCCGTACAATTGAGAATGAACGTGACCGAAGAATGACCATCATGGTTACCACATTCATACCCTGTGGTGCTAAACTTCCAGTTATAGCCCTTATATCCGGCGCGTTATTCAATGGCGCATGGTGGGTGGCACCCAGCGCATACTTTGTAGGAATTGCCGCTATAATCTTCTCCGGCATCATCCTTAAGAAAACCCGTATGTTTTCCGGTGATCCGGCGCCGTTTGTCATGGAACTGCCTCCCTATCACAGACCTGTGGCCGGAAATGTGCTACGCAGTATGTGGGAGCGGGGCTGGTCCTTCATCAAAAAAGCGGGTACCATCATATTGCTGTCCACTATTGTTGTCTGGTTTGCATCCAGCTTCGGCAT
>JAAYTP010000011.1 GCA_012518025.1 Clostridiaceae bacterium | reverse complement strand
TGTCATTGCGAGTGGAACGCAGTGAAACGCGGCAATCTCGTAGATTGCTTCGTCGCTTCGCTTCTCGAAATGACTTTCCTCTCACCTCTCTAAATGGGCTAAGGCCTGTGGGGCGACTGGAAGGTATTGCGATTGAAAGCATGGCGGGATGCATGTAAAATGGTATATGTCCGTCTTTTATCATGATTTAGAATGTGGGGATCAAAATGAACGAACAAAGAAAGACTAGCAAGTTTCAAGCATATATGAGTATCATACAAAAAAGGCTCACTTCCATGAACAAGGGAAGTAAAGCCCTTCTAAAAATAGCCTCCGCCGTGCTTTTGGCCGGTCTTCTTTCGGCTGCATTCCTTATGGTATCAACCATATCAGGACTGAGGCTTTTTGAAAATCAGCTGCAAATGGTGGAATGGCTCATTATTTATTCATTGAGAGTATGGGTCTTGTTTATCTGCGGCTCTCTCATCCTTGATTATCTGGTTGGTGGGAAGACTTGATTTCCACCAACTTCATATTGGGAACCACCTCAATCCAGGTCTGACCCTTATTCAGGATCAGCGGCTCTCCGGACTCAAGGGTGTATACCGTCTGGGCATCCCTGGCGCTCTTGGCCCAGGTGATTTTAACGGCCTTGCCCCCTGTTATGTACCATCCTTCCCCTGTCCCAATATTATTGAGGTTGATACGCCCGTAGGAATCATTGGGGATGGGCTGTGAGGTCATCCTTTGGATGATTATATTGCGTACCATCACTTGCTCGCCGGTATTTCGCTCCATTTGGGGTTTTCCCAATCGTGTCCTTTTATACAGGCGGGAATCCTCATCATAGATATATCCGCAGCTGCTGTTTCCGGAAGAAGAGAATTTAATGGTAACTTCTTTGGCCTCTTGCCCACCTTCGGGAATGGTTATGTACTCATGATACCTAAATGGGAATTCCTTTTTGGGCGTCGTGGAATACTTAAGCCTTTCAATCTCTTTTTGTATCCGCTCCCCCGAAGTGTAGGAATCCTGCCAGTTACCGGGGTCATTGGTTATATCCCAGAAGGCGTTTCCATGTACCAGACCGTTGATGTTGTTGATTTTCAGCTTTGAAATATCGGCCTTCGCATAGTCACTCCAGCCAAAATGGGTATAGATGGCATCATACTCCATGGAAAAATCCAGAAAGTAATGCCGCGAGCTCCTTACCGGCCCTATCATAACGGGCATGGTATCCCAGAATATGGCCATATAGCGTGTGATATTGTATTCAGTAAGGATTTCATAAACTATCTGCGCCTGGGATATTCCCCCCTGGGGAAGCACCCTGTCCCCCTGATTATCAATCATTACTGCTACCGGCCGGACATTGGAATCCGGGACCACAAAACCGTCATCCACTTCCGGAGGAGGAGTCTCCTCCGGTTCAGGTGTGGGAGACGGTTCAACTTCTTCAATAATGATTATCGGGGTTTCAACCGCTGGTGTCGTTTGTTCCTCTGTATCGAGGTTGGCCTGCTTGTCTCCGCAAGAAGAAACACAAAAAAGCAGCAGCAACAATAACACGGTCAAAAGCTTGTGCTTTCCGAGCATAGCCTGTTTTCACCTCGTTTTCTTTTGGAGGAGTCAGGCGGGATCAGTCGTCGTCTTCGTCCTCGTCTTCATCATCGTAATCGTAATCATCGATCTGGTTCTGGAATGCTTCGAATGCCTTTTCCAGCTCATCGTCGTCTAATACTGGAACCAGGTATTCTTCATCCCCGTCCTTCTCGATTTTCATGATGATGACCTCGGTAACGCATTCATCACATTCTTCGCAGTGGTTCTCATCCGCGGGAAGCAATACCACATACTCGTTGTCATCCACCAGGACTGTATCCAGGTATTCAGCCTTTATGATATCTCCGTCTTCCCCTGTTAGTTCAATGATTTCCCTTTCATAATCCATCATAATTTTTCTCCCTTCAATGCTAGAGTTTAAGAATACACCGGGTATTCCTTTAATTAATTGAATCAAGATAACTCTGCAGTATAAAAGCGGCTGCCATCTGGTCGATACGCCCTTTCTGCTTTTTTGAGTTGATACCCATGTCACGCATGGCACGTTGGGCCATCACTGTTGTGAGCCGCTCATCCCATGGCTTGATCTCAATCTCGGGCATTCGTTCTTTGAGAAGATCCACGAACTCCCTGGTCTTCTCCTCACGAAAGCCCAATGAACCATCCATGTTCTTGGGTAACCCTACCACAATCAGCCCGCATTGAAACTCCCGGGCCAGCTGACAGATCCTGTCCAAAGGCTTTTCAATATCATCCCGCCACTGAATGGTCTCCAGCATCTGAGCGGTCCATCCCATTGGGTCACTGACTGCGACACCTATTCTGGCATCCCCGTAATCGATACATAATATGCGCATAACATACTCCGTTTATGATATTCCTGTGCATTAAGGGCTGTGCCGTAACAGGTATTAAATTGCTTCCAGGCATAATTCCCGCAGGGAACTAGCCCGGAAAGCAATGGAAGGGATACTATTCCTCAATCATAATCCATAAATTATCAAATTGCAACGAATTTCGGTATCACAGAAATTCAATCATGCTCTCTTCCCAAATATCGGGTGCTTCATAGCCAAGGAGGTTGACAACCGTGGCGGCTATATTGGCAAGTCCGAACTCGCCTTCCTTAAGCCTGTATTTTCCGCTGTTTTTCGGATCATAGATGATGAATGGCACCTTGTTCAGGGTGTGGCTGGTCTTGGCCTTTGTCCTGCCATCTTGATCCACCTTGGGTTTGCCCGATTTATCCAACTCAAACATCTCATCGGCATTACCATGGTCAGCTGTTATAATGGCTACACCGTCTAGCTTCTCAATAACAGGAAGCAGTCTTCCCAAACAAAGATCCACTGTCTCCACAGCGATCTTTGCCGCCTGAAAACTTCCGGTGTGTCCCACCATATCGCCATTGGCAAAATTACATCTGGCGAAGGTATACTTTCCTGATTTCAGCATCTCAATGGTCTTGTCGGTAATCTCTGCGGCCTTCATCCAGGGTCTCTGCTCAAAGGGCAGAATATCCGAGGGGATCTCAATGTAGGTTTCCAGAACCTCATCAAACTTACCGCTGTTATTGCCATTCCAGAAATAAGTTACATGCCCGAACTTCTGTGTTTCAGATATGGCCAGTTGGGTCACGCCGGTTTTGGCTAGGTATTCACCCATGGTATTCTTAATGGATGGGGGATTTACCAGGTAGCGGCTGGGTATGTGAAGGTCTCCGTCGTATTCCAGCATACCGGCATAAACCACCTTGGGATAGCGGACACGGTCGAATTTGGTGAAGTTCGCTTCCTCAAAGGCACGGCTCATCTCGATGGCCCTGTCTCCCCGGAAATTGAAGAAGACCACGCTGTCGCCGTCTTCAATGGTGCCCACAGGCTTGCCGTTCTCGCCTATAACAAAGGCCGGCAGATCCTGGTCGATGGCACCTGTCTCGCTGCGAAGGGTCTCTATGGCTTCCTGCGCGCTGGAGAAGAGTCTTCCTTCACCCAGTACATGGGTCTTCCAGCCTCTCTCCACCATACCCCAGTTTGCCTCATACCTGTCCATGGTAATGAACATACGGCCTCCGCCGCTTGCAATGCGTGCGTCGAAGGAATCGCTTCTTAGCCCGCTTAAGAATTCCTCAAAGGGAAGCACATATTCCAGTGCCGAGGTTTCTCCCACGTCACGTCCATCCAGAAGAATATGCACCCGTACCTTCCTGATACCCTCCTGGGCTGCCCTTTTGATCATGGCTTTGAGATGGTCCATATGTGAATGCACGTTACCATCACTGAACAGACCGATGAAATGGAGTGTGGAGTTGTTTTGGACACAGTTCTCACTTATCTCCATCCAGCCCTTGCCCTGGAACATGCTCCCGTTTTCTATGGCTTCGGTTACCAGCTTGGCGCCCTGTGAGAAAACCTGGCCTGCACCGATAGCATTATGCCCCACTTCGGAATTTCCCATATCGTCGTCGCTGGGAAGTCCAACAGCTGTTCCATGAGCCTTGAGCAATATATTGGGACATGTTTTCATCAGCTTGTCAAGATTAGGGGTGTAACCTGCCGCAACTGCATTGCCTTCGGTGGAGTCGGTTATTCCGATACCATCCATGACAATGAGAAGCACGGGTCCTTTACTTTTTTCGTAGCTATTCTTTTTAAGCATATCTCTATTACCTGTCCTTCCTGTAGTTTCGGTATTATTATCCAACAAATCCTTATAGGCGATTCCTGTATGATTTGTCCATCATTTATTCTTTGGACACTCATTCATGGATATCTTTAGTATCTGTCTTTTTATATCACATAATGCCGCTTGAAACAATCCTGAGTTGGAATTTATGCCTTATATTTCTTTAGCCTGCCGATGACTGACCACAAATGATTGGTCTGTCAATAAAGGGACGGTTCCTTCAGGTAAACCGTCCCCATTATCCAGCCTGATTCTGACAAACCTTATCCGGTGTCAGCTCAGTTTGTGCTCTTTAATTATGCCTTGGCTATCTTCTCGAACTCGTCCAATTTCAGGCTGGCACCGCCAACCAGACCGCCGTCTATATTGGGCATGGCAAAAAGTTCGGCAGCATTGGAGGCCTTAACGCTTCCTCCGTAAAGAATGCGGGTTTTCTCTGCCACATCATCGCCATAGAGCTCTGCTAAAAGCTTGCGAATTATTGCGCATACCTCTTCCGCCTGCTCATTGGTGGCTGTTTTTCCGGTTCCAATAGCCCAAATGGGTTCATAGGCGATGACAAGCTTTGATACTTCTTCAGCCGAAAGGCCAAGAAGGGCAACCTTGATCTGGTACCTGACATGCTCGGCAGTTACGCCCTGTTCCCTCTGGGTGAGGGATTCGCCGCAGCATATGATGGGCAGCATGCCTGCATCCAGTATGGCTCTTGCCTTTTTATTGATCATTTCATCGGTCTCACCGAAGTATTCGCGTCTCTCAGAATGGCCGATAATCACATAATCCACATTGATATCCTTCAGCATGGCGCAGGATATCTCACCGGTATAGGCGCCACTTGCCTCCCAGTGCACATTCTGAGCGGCCACTTTGATGTTTGATCCCTTTGCGGCTTCAACCACGGCCGGAAGACATACCGCGGGAACTCCTACTACAACCTCTGATCCAGCATCGGCAACCAGACCCCTCAGGCCCTCAACAAATGCCTTTGCCTCTGATGGGGTCTTGTTCATCTTCCAGTTTCCAGCTGCCATTATTGTACGTTTTGCCATCTTAATTTCATCCTTTCATCTGTTTACTTCTTGTCGTTCAGTACGGCTATGCCGGGAAGCTCCTTTCCTTCAAGGAACTCAAGGGAGGCACCACCGCCAGTGGAGATATGAGTGATCTTATCTGAGAAGCCCATCTGTTCAATAGCTGCAGCAGAGTCCCCACCGCCTACGATGGTAGTAGCTGATGAAGATGCAAGAGCCTCGGCGATCTTTCTCGTACCCACTGCAAACCTTTCAAACTCAAATACGCCTACCGGCCCGTTCCATACAACCGTCTTTGCATCCTTTATAGCCTCGGAAAAGAGTTCAACCGTCTTAGGTCCGATATCCAGACCCATCCAGCCGTCGGGTATTTTATCGGAATCCACGGCCTTGGATTCGGTATTGGGATCAAATTCCTTACCTACAATATTGTCCACAGGCAACAGCAGGTTGACTTTCTTTTCTTCTGCCTTGGTCAACAGCTTAGCGGCAAGCTCCACCTTGTCCTGTTCATACTTGGAAGTTCCAATAGAGTATCCCTTGGCTGCGAAGAAGGTATAGGCCATACTTCCGCCGATTATGAGGGTATCAACTTTCTCAAGAAGGCTCTCAATCACGCCGATCTTGTCGGATACCTTTGCTCCGCCCAGAATGGCAACAAAGGGTCTTTCAGGATCCTCGAGGGCCTTGCCCATAACATCAAGCTCTTTTTTGATGAGATATCCGCTTACTGCAGGAAGATAGTCTGCAAGACCGGCTGTGGATGCATGAGCCCTGTGTGCAGTACCAAAGGCATCGTTCACATAGATATCCGCCATGGAAGCCAATTCCTTCGCAAAATCAGGGTCATTCTTTGTTTCTTCCTTGTGGAAGCGGACATTTTCCAGCATAAGGATTTCGCCATCCTTCAAAGCTGCAGCCCTTGCTTTGGCATCCTCTCCGATGACGTCGGCTGCAAGCTGCACTTCCTTGCCAATAAGCTCGCTCAAACGTTCTGCTGCCGGCTTCATGCTGAATTTGGCTTCAGGACCGTTTTTGGGTCTTCCAAGATGGGAAACCAGAATCAGGCGGGCGCCCTGGTCGATAATGTGGCGTATGGTGGGCAGCGCAGCTCTGATGCGCTTGTCATCTGTTATATTGCCGTTCTCATCCAGGGGAACATTAAAATCCACACGTGCAATCACACGTTTTCCCTTCAGATCGATATCGGCTACGGTCATTTTGTTCATCATACCCATAAAAACAACTCCTTTTGAAGCAAGAATACTGTATACATATTTTGATATTTGGTATGGGATCCTATCTATTCTACTTATTATTAGAATATTTTTCAATACAAATCCCCTATTTTGTTGTTAAAAAATACACAATGTTTTTTAAAGCCCTACCTCCAGAAATTTGCCAGCTGCTTTCTTATCCCCAGTTCATTGCTCATACCATACTGTTCGATAATTCTTTCACCCTCGGCGCTCTTGAGGTAAACCAAATCCCCTCTGCTGACCCAGCGATTCCACTGTACTCTGAACATCTCTGCCCTGTCTCTGTTTGTTCCCAGCACATCGGGAACGGGATGCCATGAAGTAATAACAGAGCGCTCCGGTTTAAGCCCTGCACTGATTGCCTTAAGATTGCTCCTGCTTCCGATTGCCACCGTTTCATAACGTGGAACGGCATATCTCTGGTTCATGATGGGGCTTAAGAGCTCATCCAAAGACTTGGCAAACAACGAGGATTCTTCAGAAGGAGCATCAAGAAAGACACGGATGGACCCATCCTCACGCCTTGAGATATTCACATGCCTTTCCAGGAGGTTCCTGCTGATGAACCCTGAGCCCTGCAAGGCGTAGAACAAACAAAGACTGCATCTTCTGGCAAATTCCAGACTGTCCATGCTCAGTACGTTTTTGCGGCTGTATTCTGCAGCGTTTTTGATTCCTTTTGTTGTTGAACGGAAAAATAGTGCCGAAACCGCTCCAAAAGCAATAGCAACAGGAATGCTGGATCCGGCAGAGATCACCGCTGCCAATAAGGCCAGAGTACCGGCTCCACCTTTAAACTTGTTGGATGCGGATCTTCCCCTGAGTTTTGCGGAATGGAGGGTGAATACCCCGGTATCACATGGCACGGCAGCTCTGTCCATGGTAAACTCCACACTCTCCTGTTCCACATTGACAAACTTTTCACCTATTCTCCACATGTCATACTGACTATCACGCTCTGATGCCTTAGCCATCATTCTTTCATTGAAATGGTTGATGGTGTTTATATCCATGTCATCCAAAAATGCCAGGGAAGGATCAACATGGCTAACACCCTTCTGGATGCGTCCATCGGCGCATATACTGTAAAACTGTTTATGCTTTTTATGCAGCCTTCTAAGATCATTGGAGCCTTTATCAAGGCCGGGAGCAAAGCAGACCACATCCCAGTTGTTGGCAAGCTTCCTTGGCTGACGATCGTCCTTTCGTATGCTCCTTCCACGAAGCTGGTTGACTGAGGCGTAGGTTGCCGCACAGCAAAGATCTATCAGGGTATTGAGGCAGACTGCGTCCCAGCCTTCGCCCAAAAGACCCCTTGTTCCCACAATGCATTTAGTTATTCCCTTTTCCAGAAGGCTGGTGGTAAACAAAACAGCAGATTTTGTATTCCAGTCCCTGCCGCTGCCCTCTATCTCACAGAGCCGTCCTCCGAATACCGGCTTCATGGACAGGGCTATATCATAACCATTCTCATCAGCCCATTCTTTGAATTTTTTCAAGTATGTATCAGCAAGATCGTCATCGCAGAGGAGGCTTTTGCCCGTCACCATAACGGGATCCAGTGAATCCAGTTCCTCGTCGGTCACCAGTTCTTTTATAACACTGATGGCACCGCCGCATTCCTCGTCCAGCACATTATCAAGTTTTTTAAGGGAAAGGGCATTTGAGAATTCAAAATCGGTTACCACGGCCACTCTGATCTTATCTCCCAGGATACGCATCTCATGCCTGATGATGTCTTTTACGGCTTGAAGCTTACTCCTGCTGTAGGACAGAACCCTGTCGATGGGTGAGATGTATGTACGGATTCCTTTCTCGGTGAGGATGAACCCAAGGGTGTACAGGGCATCGCGGATGGCATCGTATAAGTCCTTGTGACTCTCTTCCCCGCTTAGTTTTAAGCGGTTGAGGGCGTAATCCTCAATCAATAAGGCCCAGTCCTCTATAGTCATTTCCCCTGCCATCTCCCCTGTTAACGTGATATCGTGGGGAATTCTTATCCCGACTTTTCTCAGGTATTTAACTCCTGCCACAGAAAAATCCGGGCGGGCTGCAAACAGCTTGCGCCACTCCCTCTGGCTGCCGTCTGCCATTTTACGTTCTATGATCCTCTTAACAACCCAACTGCAAAAATCACTGCTTGGGTCTTTGAATCCTTCAACGAGGTTATGGAACTTCTCATGGCAATTGCTCAGATACTCCATTTCTTTCTTTTCAGGTATACAGAAACAGGTCATATCCTGATAAGGCGCCAGCATGCCATCCTTGACAACGGCCGGCGTGGGTATCTCAAAATCGATAGGTCCCAAAAGGTTGGTGTAGTTTTGGAGAATCTCGGGTCTTTCATCCAGAGGCGGGGTTGCTGTAAGACCAATTATGTTTTCAATACCCATCCACTGGAGAATATTTTTCATGACAATAGCCCAATAGGTCTGAAGATGGTGGCATTCATCAAAGATTACGGTCTTGACCCCAAAATCCCTGAGCTTTGTCAACAACTCCCTTGTTCTCGGATGAAGCAAGCTTATGAGGCTGTCCCTGTCACCGGTCTGACCGGCGAGGTTTTCGAGAAGCTTTCCGTGTCTGATGCCCTTGGTATATTTCGAAAGTTCTTTTTTATACTGAACGGAATTTGAGGATTTCATAGCCAAAATCCTTGAACGGGCTTCCTCAAGCTCTGTTTTCTGGGTCTCGGCAATGGAACGAGCCCAGAACCCCTCTGCAAGTTCTACTATGGTTTCACCCGCATCCTCCGGAATACTCAGGATTTGATAGGTCAATACATTGATGAATCTTGGCTGATGAGTCTGGGAGGTTACAATCTCTTCGGGGCGAACACCGCTGTTCTCGGGGATGAACATCCCCAGCTTTTCTACCCACTGACCCTGGATGGCCGTATTGGGACAGACCACCAGTGAAGGTTTACGCAGACGGATAGCAAGTTCAATCCCTACTATGGTCTTTCCCGAGCCGGGAGGTGCTACCACGTGAAACCTTAAGGGCTCGCCAGGCTTGGTTCGTTGTATCTCCTGGTTGAACCGATCCAGAATCATCTTCTGGTGAACTCTGAAGGGATATTTGAATTTCAAAAAAGGATCGTATGAAGAAGTACCCATCATATTCTCCTTTGCCCGTTTATTTTCCATTCGGCGGCAGCAGATAAAATCATGTGCCACTTTATGGAATATCTACATTATATGGCTTAATTGGCTTTTGAGCAAGAAGATAAAGACGGGCAAGGCTCAGACATCATTGACAGGGTTCGTCTCAGGCACGGCTTGACTGGATGCGGCTATGCAGCAGTCACTGTTCATGTAATTTCCAAAGGTTTTATTGAATAGTGTGGGTATGACGATTACAGCAGCCAGCATAAAGGAACCGATTATGGTAGGCCGGACACCGGCAAAATGGGCGACAATACCGCTTAAAGCCATGGCCAGCGGAGAAAGCCCTTCATACATGGTGGCCTGAATCCCGAATACCTTTCCCCTGTTTTCCTGGGAAACGGTTATTTGCAGAACGGTCTGGGTAATGACACTGATGAAGCTGTTGAAGATGCCTGCAAAAAACGCCAGAACCACGATGACCCCAAAGCTTTCTGTGAAGCCGGCGATGAGCATGCAAACAATCATCAGGTAGGTGGAAATCTTGTAAAAGAAGAATCGCCTGTCCGATCTCATCCTCCAAACCGAAAGGATCAGCATCCCCAGTATGGCGCCGAGCATCAGAGATCCCATGGTATAACCATACCTTTCCACCCCGAACCCCTCGGTATTCTTAAACAGGGGCTGGAGCAGCGTGACACCCATGGTCACAAAAAAGTTAATGAACATTCCGGTCATAAGAAGTATTTTAATGCCCTTGATACTCCATGAATACCTGAACCCCTCAATCATTTCCTGACGGATATTCCTGGATTCAGAGGTTCGTTTCTTATAAGGTATCCTGATGAAGACCTCGGTAATTGCCGAGTAGATGAAGCATACCCCATTGATGACAAAGAATACAGGCCCTGCCAGCACGGCATAGAGCACGCCTCCAAATGAATTGCCCACCAATGACGAGGCGGTTTGGGAGATACCCCTGGCCGAATTGGCTCGGGTCAGATTGTCCTTGTGGACAATGTCGGGCACGGCTGCGTTGATGGCAGGCGTAAAAAAAGCACCGAAAAAGCTGATGAGCAAGGCAAAGGGATAGATAAGCCCGAATGGGAATTTGTTAGAAAGGATCAGAGCACCCATGCCCACAAAAAGAATACCCCTTAACAGGTCCGAAAAAACGATCAGCAGCCTTTTGTTGGCTCTATCGGCAAAGACCCCTGCGAAGGGGCCGAACAATACTCTGGGAAGCGTAAAGCAAGCCAGAATGATGCCCATGATGGCCGTTGAATTGGTGACATCCAGAACCCAGAAACCCAGAACAACCATGAATGCTGCCTGTCCCAGATCGGATACCAGCTGTCCTTGCCATAGCAAAACAAAGTCTCTGTTCCAAAGTTTATTTGCAGTCGGTTTGTCCGTCATTTTCTAACCTCGCGTTTTTGTGTATGTTTCTCAAAGGTCTCACTATCAGGCATTTTATGCCAATTAACGTCAGTCCTTTCCAAGCATGAAACCTATTTTATTATAAGATGTTAGATATTTCAATAGCATGCCACCTTTAGCAGCTGGCTCCGGTAATTGCTTGTGGTATTAACGCATGGCTTTACAGAAAGATACAGCTGCTCTTAAAGCCTTACCCTGTTTCTAAGGAATTCATACCTCAGATTCCATGAAATGTCTGACAGGCGTGTGCCTTTTGGTGCTAATTCAGCCTTTATGGCGATATGCTTTAATAGAATCCATAGACTTCAGGAGTTGAAGATGGCAGAGAATAAGGGAGTTTCCACACTGAGGGTGGCAGGAACCTATATCGGCACGGTTGTGGGAGCAGGATTCGCTTCAGGACAGGAAGTTCTACAGTTCTTCGTCTATTTTGGATATGCCGGTTTTTTCGGGTTATTGGCGGTAACCGCACTATTCATCATCCTGGGCTATATGGTCATGGATCTGGGAAACCGTATCCATGCCCAATCCCATCTCGATATTATAAGAGCAACCTCGGGAAGAATACTATCGGTATTCTCAGATATCATTATCACCGTTTTTCTGTTCGGAACGCTTTCGGCTATGTTTGCCGGATCCGGAGCCCTCATGTCACAGCAGTTTGGGCTTCATCCCCTGATTGGAGGGTTTCTGATGACGGCCCTTACCATAATTACGGTTCTGTCGGGATTCAACGGCATCGTCAATTCCATAAGCTTTGTGGTGCCCTTTCTTCTCATATCTGCTGTGGGTGTTGGAATACTCTCTCTTTTTATAGAACCGGAGAAAACAACCATTCGAAGCTTTGCACCCAATATAGGTTTTCTTAGAAACTGGCTTTGGTCAGCCATCCTGTACACCTCATACAACACAGTCATATCCTTTGCCATACTGGGGCCGTTGGGAGCCAGGGCAAAAAGCAGGAAGGTAATATTGAGGGGTGCTGTTCTGGGCGGGCTTGGTCTTGGAATCGGAGCTACAGCGCTATTTTTTTCGATCTGGCATCATTTTGTCCCGGTTGCCTCTCTGGAAGTACCCATGATCTATATCGCGGGAAGGGTGTCCCCCATTGTCCAGATCATCTATGGCATTGTACTTTTGGCTGAAATCTATACAACGGCAGTGGGCAATCTCTATGGTTTCTCAGCACGAATGACCGTGTCCGGGCGGTCAGATCCCGGATATGTCATCATTATCAGCGCCCTATGCGCTTTTCTTACTGGTCTTTTAGGGTTCTCCAACCTGGTCAGGTATCTCTATCCTTCAGTAGGTTATGCGGGTATTATCATATTGATATGCCTGGTAATCAATAGAAAAAATAAAAAGTATCTTGACAAAAGGTGATCTTTGATCATATCATATACTAAATTATTCATATTCGGATGCTATGATAGGGAAAAGTAAGCGTCTTATGACTTACAGGGAAAAACCATCATGGACTGAGAATGGTTTTAAGCATCATAACCGCCGAAGTTCTCCCTTGAGCACACGCGTTGAATGTCCGGCCGGACTAGTAGGCAAGTGCGGAAAGCTCACCGTTACAGGAGCAGGATATCGGATTTTATATCCCGTATCTGGCAACGAGTGCATCACTTTTGTGATGAAATTGGGTGGTACCGCGAAAGCAACAGCCTTCGTCCCTTTATACAGGGCGAAGGCTTTTTTGTTTTCCTTTTGAGCGGCTCAGATCCGCCGGAGCCTTGCCCGCCGTACACGCGCAGTATTAAACAGGAGGTTTTGTTATGATCATCGTACTAAAACAAGGTGTACCCGAGGCCAGGGTCGATGAACTGAAAAAATGGATTGAAAGCCAGGGGCTGGTGGTTGCCCCCATCTACGGTAGTGAAAAGACAGTGCTGGGTTTGGTTGGGGATACATCATGCCTGTCAACCGACGAGGTTTCCATGTATGATGCAGTGGAGAAGGTCCTTAAGGTTCAGGAACCCTTTAAAAAGGCTAACCGCAAGTTTCATCCCGAAAATACCATTATCAAAGTGGGAGATGTTTTGGTTGGCGGAAGGGAACTGGTGGTCATCGCAGGGCCATGCTCGGTGGAAAGCGAGGATCAGATCACCCAGATTGCTATGCAGGTTAAGAGAGCCGGTGCTTCCATGCTCAGGGGCGGTGCCTTCAAGCCAAGAACCTCCCCATACGCATTCCAGGGTCTTCGGGCGGAAGGGCTCATGCTGCTGAAGCGTGCCGGTGAGGCTGCCGGTCTTCCCATTGTTTCGGAGATCACCAATCCAATCTATATCGAGCTCTTCGATCAGTATGTGGACCTCATCCAGGTGGGAGCCAGGAACATGCAAAACTTTGAACTGCTCAAGGAGTTGGGACGCCTTAAAAAACCCATTCTCCTCAAGCGGGGATTTGCCAACACCCTGGAAGAAATGCTAATGGCTTGTGAGTATATCATGAGCGAAGGAAACGAGAACGTTATTCTCTGCGAAAGGGGCATACGCACCCATGAGACCTATACAAGGAACACGCTGGACTTAAGCGCCGTTCCCGCTCTCAAGAGGATGAGCCATCTTCCCGTTTTGGTGGATCCGAGCCACGGATGCGGGCTGTCGTGGATGGTGGAACCTTTGTCCAAGGCGGCTGTGGCGGCAGGGGCGGACGGGCTTATCATTGAAGTGCATAACAATCCCATGGTAGCCCTTTCGGACGGTCCTCAGTCCATCACCCCCGATGAATTTTCCTATATCATGCCAAAGCTCAGGGAATATGCACGGATTGAAGGCAGGAATATTCCGGTTGGGCATTCTGTGGCTTATGCCGGTACTCCGGGCTCCTTTTCCTATGAAGCAGCAGAAAAGCTCTTCCCCACCTCAGCCATGGTGGGGCTCGAGCGGTTTGAGGATGTATGCGAGGCGGTATCCCTGGGGAAAGCAGAAGCAGGTGTGCTTCCTGTTGAAAACACGCTGGCCGGAAAGGTTACAGAAGCAACAGAGCTCATCGAACACTATGGCCTGGAGATAGTAGATCAGCTGCAGCTAAAAATCCGCATGAACCTGGTTGCTCCTTCCGGTACCGACATAAAGAGCATAAGAAAGATCTATTCAAAGGACAAGGCATTGGAGCAATGCAAGAAATTCCTTAATGACCATCCCGAATACAGAATCATTCCCTTTTCCACCACATCGGCAGCGGCTCAGGCTGTGAGCGCCCTTGACGACAAGTGCTCGGCCGCCATCGCCAGCGCTTCGGCGGCAAAGCTCAACAGGCTGGAGATCCTCGTTTCCGACATCCAGGACAGTGATGAAAACTACACAGAGTTCGTGGTGGTAAAAACAAAATAAG
>JAAYTP010000070.1 GCA_012518025.1 Clostridiaceae bacterium | reverse complement strand
TTCAACTTCTATCTGACCGATGCGGATAATAATCCTCTTCCCATAAGCAGCACAACAATCGACATTAATGGTCGCGCCCTCTATCTCAACCTGGGTGAAGAGATGAGTAAGAATAATATGTATTATCTGACCATAAACAATCTCAATGATATCACCAAGCAGGAATTCATTACAGAGAAGATCTACACCTTCAAGGCCGACTATGGCTCAACCACCAAGTTCAAATTGAACAGGGTTACCGCTCTGGATAATCAGACCATTGAGCTTACCTTTAACAAGCCGCTGGATGGTGAAACAGCAGCGGATGCAGGTAATTATTCCATTACCCGCTATGGTTCTTCTTCCGGTGTTCGTCCTGAGAAGGTCTACTTTGACCCACTCAACCGGTATAAGGTAAAGCTGTATCTGGCTTATGGCGACAGGCTCCAGAAACAAAACGACTATACGGTTAGAATTGACAGCGACAGTGTTAAGGACTATCTTGGAAACGGAATTGAATCAACAAGGGAGCGGTTTTCCGGAACCAATAATAACCGGGAAGCCAATAAGGTTGAAGAAGCTGTAGCAATATCAACCGATGCGGTTAAGCTCACTCTTTCCCAGGAGGTAATCTTTAGCGCCGACAATCTGCTTCCCGCCAATTTTACCCTGGAGTACAGCCATAACTTTATCAGCATTAAAAAGGTACCCATCAGTGTGATTTACAGTGATGCAAAAACCCTGATACTTAAATTTGATTCGCTGGATTACGATACACCGTATACATTGAAGGTATCCCAGCTGATCGATTTATCGGGCAACATCGTTAAGGGTCTGGAAAAGGATTTTCGTCTTGAAGCTCAGTAATAACATCATTCGTACATATACAGCGCTGATATGGTGCATCTGAACAAAAAGACTGCCGTCAAAGGCGGTCTTTTTGCATCTTTGACAAAATATACTAGTATCTGCAATTATGCTTGACAAATTGCAAAAACATGCTATAAACTTTAGAACTGATCAATAAAATATATCAGTATAAGAAGAATTTAGAGGAACTGCCCATGAAATGCAAAAACGCCGACAAATACAGCCCCCACTCCTTTTTTTCCCGCCAATCATCTGTTGTTACCGGGATGAACAAGGTTTTGTTTGAGCAAACAGGCTATTCCGGGAAAGACATTGTCAATTTTTTAGAGAGTATCTGTCTGGGATTCGTTACATTGGATCAGGACTGGCGGTTTACATATATCAATCGTCAGGCTGCACTGGATCTGGGTTATGAGCCAGAGAACCTGCTCGGTCGGGTTGTGTGGGACTGCATGGAATTTGTGAACAAAGCCGAAATAGGGGAGCATCTTCGCCGGGCTATGCAAAAGCGCAAGTCCTTAAATTTTGAGTATTATTGTTCTGATCGCAGTCAGCATTTCAACTGCAGTGTCCATCCATCAGCCTCGGGGATAATTGTGTATTGGGAGGACGCAACGAAATACAAGCATGCCCAAAAGGAAGTCTTCAGATACAGAAGGAAAGCTGATCTGCTCTATGAAGTGGCGGAAAAACTCCATACCAGCAACAGGCCCCAGAGTATTATCAAAAAACTGTGCCTGAAGGTTAATGATTTTTTGGATTGTCAGGTATTCATCAATTATTTGGTGGATGAGAAGAAGAATAAATTGAAGATGAATGCCTGTTGGGGCCTGGATGATCAGGCAAAAAAGAAATTGGAGTGGCTGGATTACGGTGCCTCATTATGTGGTCGTACCGCCCGGGACAAAACCAGGGTGATAGCTGAAAATATCCAGAATTCAAATGATATCGATACAGAATGTATCAGAATGGACGGAATCCGGGCTTATGCATGCCATCCTTTGGTTGAAAAGGGTAAGGTTGTTGGAACCCTTGCCTTTGCAAGCAGGAAGAAAGATACCTTCAGCCAGGATGATCTTGCATTGATGAAGGCTGTATCCGACCTGATGGCTATCGCTATAAACAGGGTCAGAACTGAACGTGCTATGAACCAACAGCATCAGCAGATACTGAAATCCGAACGCGAACGGATAGATGCTCTTAAAAGATCCATTGAAATAAAGGATGAGTTTTTATCGATCATTTCTCATGAATTCAAAACTCCCCTTGCCGTCATCTTTTCTGCGATCCAGACCATGGAGCATACCTGCGGCAGTGAATTGACCGAAAAAGCCAGGGGATTCATCAGTAAGATCAGGCAGAATTCGCTTCGCCAGTTAAGGTTGGTTAACAATCTGCTGGATATTACGCGAATCAATTCAGGCGAGCTCAGCCTTAACTGGAAAGACATCGATATAGTGGCTCTGACCAGGGATATTACCAGGTCGGTTGAGGTTTTTGCAAAGCAGAAAAACATTATCCTGGAGTTTAATTCCAGTATAAAGCAGAAGATTATTAGAGTTGATCAGGAAAAATATGAACGGATCCTCCTGAATCTTCTGTCGAACGCCATCAAGTTTACCTCTGAAGGCAAGTCTGTTATTGTTGGATTGTCCATGAAGAAGAGGCACGGAAGTCGTATGATTTGCATAGAAGTAAGGGATGAGGGTATGGGTATACCCAGCGAGAAGATGGAGTGCATCTTTGACCGTTTTGTCCAGGTGGATAGCTCTTTCACAAGGCAGGCAGAAGGTGTTGGAATCGGTTTATATCTGGCCAAGAAATTCACCGAGTTTCTTGGAGGCGCCATGATCGCAAAAAGCAGGGTAGGGCAGGGAAGTAATTTTTCGGTGTTTCTTCCGGCTTTGAGAAACACCGAACTGAGCCAGGCTGGAATAGAATCCATGAAGGATGACAACAGGCTGCTTTCGATCGCAAGAGTTGAATTCTCCGACATGGATCCTACTCCTTAGTTTTTTCCCTGGATTTTCTTCGCTGCTTGACGCACTCGGTCAACAAATATTCAATTTGTCCGTTAATGGATCTGAAATCATCTGCAGCCCAGGCCGCCAGTTCTTTCCAAAGGGACGGTGACAGCCGGAGCAGCAGCTGTTTTTTCTTATTATCCTTGTTCTCCAATAATCACCATATCCTTTCAGATAAGAGCGCAAAAACTAATACAATGATCCGCTGTTTACAACGGGTTGAGCATCACGGTTTCCGCAGAGCACAACCAATAGGTTGCTTACCATTGCTGCTTTGCGTTCTTCGTCCAGATCAACTATATTGTTTTCGTTAAGCTTGGACAGAGCCATTTCCACCATTCCAACAGCGCCTTCTACAATCATTTGCCTTGCATCGATGATGGCTGTTGCTTGCTGGCGCTGGAGCATAGCTGCCGCAATTTCAGGGGCATAAGCCAGATGGGTGATGCGTGTCTCCAGAATCTCCAATCCGGCTATTTCTACCTTGGATTGCAGCTCAGCCTTTATTCTGTCGGCAACCTCCTGGCTGCTTCCGCGAAGGGATTTCTCATTATTGTCGTCAAGGGAGGTGTCGTAGGGATAAAGCCTGACGATATCTCGAAGGGCTGAATCGGCCTGGATGGACAGATACTCGGTATAGTTATCAACATTGAATACTGCCTTTGCCGTATTGACGACTCTCCATACTACTACAATGCCGATTATGATAGGATTTCCCAGCTGATCGTTTATCTTTTGCTTGTCGTTGTTCAAGGTCATGGCCTTGAGAGATATTTTTTTCCTTCCGGATCTGTAGGTGTTCAATGCAACTGCGGCCTCGCCGATGGACCCTTTTGTGATGGCAGATACGCTTTCAGCCGTTCCAAGCTTTCCTGTTGATGTAGCGGGAGCTGCCGGATTGAAGGCTGAGACAAAGGGATTAACAAAGTAGAATCCCGCTCCTCTCAGGGTACCGTAGTATCTTCCAAAAAGGGTAAGGACGTAAGCCTCATTGGGCTTGAGAACCTTAAGCCCGCCAAAGAGGATAGGCCCTATAACGCTGAAGTAGAGAAGGCCTGCCACTGCTATTACAGTACCCAGCCCATTTTCCATGATTATTCCTAAGATGAATACGCCTATGGATATAAGGGTTAGAAAGATGTTCAGCAGGAGCATGCCCATTCCGCTTTTGTACTTCGCCGGTATTTCCTCGTAGATCATCTGTTTTTGATTTGCATGATTCAAGTTTGCCAAAACTATGATCCTCCTTTCAATAGGTATCGTTATGATATCAGTTTAATATTACAATAATATCCCAACAACTGTCAACCCTATGCTGCCTTAATTGATAATGAAATCCTTGACCTTCGTTCAGATCTGTTTCAAAGGCTTGATCTTATACAAAATAATAAAGGCAGACTCGCGGTCTGCCTTTAAAAGCTTTTGTGTTTTCTTTATTCTTCTGTCAATGCTGCATGAACCTTGGGCATCCATTCGCTTATAGGGATATGCTGAGGACAAACTTCCTCACAGACCTTGCAGCCAATGCACAGATTGGCCTTGGCATCCTCATCAAAGAAATGCTTGTAGGAATTCCGTGATGTCTGAGGATCATCATAGATAATGCTTTCGTTATACAACTCAAAGTTTCGGGGGATATCCACATTGTTGGGACAGGGTATGCAATAGCGGCATTTGGTGCAGGGTATGGTCGCCCTTGCCTCAAAGCATCCACGAACCTTTGCTATGGTCTCAAAATCCTCTTTACTGAAAAGACCGATTCCTGAATCATTGGCAGTTTCGATATTCTCCTTTACCTGCTGAATATTGCTCATACCGCTGAGCACCACCGAAACCTCGGGTTGATCCCACAACCATTTAAGAGCCCAGGAAGCGGGCGAATCCTTTTTACCGGTTGCCTCGAAGATATCAATCACTTCTCTGGGCGGATTTGCCAGGCGGCCTCCCAGGAGGGGTTCCATAATAATTACGGCCAATCCTTTGGACGCTGCATATTTCAAACCTTCGGTACCAGCCTGATTCTCAGTATCCATATAGTTGTACTGGATCTGACAGAAATCCCATTTGTCATGATAATCCACGATCTCCTTAAAGGTATCCAGATTGTCATGGAAAGAGAATCCAAAATACCTGATCTTCCCGGCTTTCCTTGCAGCTTCGCCCTTCTCAACCAAATTGTGCTTAAGGACTTTATTCTCCCATGTATCCCTGGAAAGACTGTGAAGCATATAGCAGTCAATAACATCTGTCTGAAGCCTTTTAAGTTGTTCATCCAAAAGCTTGTCAAAATCCTCGGGCTTTTCTACAAGCCAGACGGGAGATTTGGTAGCCAGGATCACTTTTTCCCTGTAGCCGTCCTTCAAAGCCTTACCGGTTACGACCTCGCTGAACCCTCCGTGATAGCCATAAGCGGTATCAATATAATTTGCTCCCTGGTCGATGGCATATCGGATCATGCGGATGGCTTCGGGTTCTACTATATTATTGCTGAACCTGTCTCCAACCCTTTCATTCACTTTGTCATCGGTGGGAAAACGCATGGTTCCAAATCCCAGCGCCGAGACCTGAAAGCCACACTGACCGAAATTTCTGTACTGCATTATTGAACCTCCCTGATCGTTTTTCCTTTCATGAAACAAGAATCCGGATGTCATTTATAAATGCTCCGGACTGACATGAGCCCCCCATTTCATAGAATTGCGTGGACTTAAAACAGCACTGCAAAGCAGGCCTATTACTAGAATAACACGTCTCTTCTAACCCGGCAACATATGCAAACAGGATAAAATAGTTGTGATGATACTTGAACGGGAGACATCAATGGTATAAACTGTTTAGTGAAGTTTGCAGAATATGCTTACCGGAGGGATTCCCATATGAATCAGGCCATGTTTGAGCGGGATCTTCTGTATCCCACAGCTAAGGATTTTGAAATTGGCAGTGTACATATCACGGTATTCCAGCCTGGAAAAGACGGTGGGATACCCATACTGGTAGAGGCTAAAACAGATCACAATCCCGTTGATTATATCCCCGACATCGTCAATCTTATCCAGGCTGACGTGTTTGACAGAATACGTATTGATATAAGAAAAAGTGGAATCCTTTATTTTAAGGCGGATCGAAACCGGTATTACAAGGTTCGGTATCAGGATGAGAACCAATACAGCTCCGAAATTGTTGACGGGCTGTAAGCTCAAACAGTCTTGATTTGTTATGATATTCTGGTAAAATAATGATGGCACGATGTGAATTTTTTCACAAATTTATATAACAAAGGAGATGACAAAATGCCGCTTGTAAATACCATTGATATGTTCAAGAAGGCTTATGAAGGCGGTTATGCCATTGGCGCCTTCAATGTCAACAACATGGAAATTGTTCAGGGAATCACTGAAGCAGCTAAGGAAGTTAACGCTCCGCTCATCCTGCAGGTTTCATCAGGTGCCCGCAAGTATGCCAATCATACCTATCTGATGAAGCTTATCGAAGCTGCTTTGGCCGAAACCGATCTTCCTATTGCTGTACACCTCGATCACGGTGATAGCTTTGAGCTTTGTAAGTCCTGTATCGACGGTGGCTTTACCTCAGTTATGATCGACGGTTCCCATCTGCCCTTCGAAGAGAATATCGCTCTGACCAAAAAGGTTGTAGAATATGCTCATGACAAGGGAGTAACCGTTGAAGGTGAGCTGGGAAGGCTCGCCGGTATTGAGGATGCCGTTAATGTAAGTGAAGAAGACGCCGCCTTTACAAGACCAGAAGAGGTTGAGGAATTTGTCGGTCGTACCGGAGTTGATTCTCTGGCCATTGCCATCGGAACCAGTCACGGTGCTTTCAAGTTCAAGGGCGAAGCAAAGCTCCGCTTTGATATCCTTGAGGAGATCCAGAAAAAACTCCCCGGATTCCCCATCGTATTGCACGGTGCATCATCGGTTATACCGGAATATGTTGAGCAGATCAACAAGTTCGGCGGCAACATGCCCGGAGCCAAAGGTGTTCCTGAAGAAATGCTGAGAAAGGCTGCTTCCATGGCAGTATGCAAGATCAACATCGACTCAGATCTCCGGCTTGCCATGACCGCCACAATCCGTAAGGTGTTTGCCGAGAGTCCCGCTGAGTTTGATCCCAGAAAGTACCTAGGTCCTGCCAGGGAAGAGATCAAAAAACTTGTGAAGCATAAGCTGATCAATGTTCTGGGCTGCGCCGGAAAGGCATAATTTCTTGCAGTCAGGTTATTTAATAGGCGATAGGGGGATTGGCTATTGTAGGTCAATCCCTTTCTCGTAAGGCATGATATCGATATATCACAACATCATAAGAGATTGTTCCCATGGAGTTTTTTACGGAACTCCTCAGAAAGCAGAAGCAGGATATCGGTATGGTTGAGCTGGGGTTTCTCATAGAGGCACAGGTTCAATAATGAGAGAATGATGCCAATCTCTCTTCCCTCATCGATACCCGACCGGATCAGGTCGGTGCCTGAGATCCGAAGGGCGCGCAGCTCATCTATTAGCGAAGAATCAATGTTGCCCTTATTTTGGTGGCAATGGTCCAATGACAGCATGCTCAATGCCAGCTCTGCGGCCTTTACCCCGTAAAGATGGCAGGCACACCTGATATTGCGCTGAGTCGGAGTTTTAAGAAGATCTGCGGCATTAAGGACTTTCTTTACACTTGAAATGGTACGATTATCATATTTCAGCCGCCTGAGAAGGAAGCCGGCATGCTCTGCACTCTCCTGCTCAAATGCCCCGTAAAAGAGGCTGCTTAGGATAAAAACCGGATCCCTCCTGTCATGTGGAGCTTGGCATGCTTTCATCATGAGTTCGGGAAAGGCGGGTATGCCCGGGAAGATATGGGTTGATAGCTGGGTATCCCAGATCAGACCAATCTTGTCTGGATGCGCGGATGACATGATTTTGTCCAGCTCGATCCGGATCCTTTCGAAGCTGATATAGCCAATGTCCCTGTGGAGGGTTTTTATGGCATGATAGGTCTGGTTCTCAATATCAAAACCAAGCTGGGCGGAAAAGCGAATAGCCCTGAGCATTCGCAGGGCGTCCTCACTGAAGCGTTCAACCGGATCCCCCACCGACCGGATGAGCTTTATGCTGATGTCTCCCATGCCTCCAAAGGGATCTGTGATGCCTTCATCGGGATGAAAGGCCATGGCATTGATGGTAAAATCCCTTCGGGCAAGGTCGGATTCCAGGGAATCGGTAAACTCTACCTGTTCAGGATGCCGATGATCTATATAGCCCAGGTCGGTGCGCCAGGTGGTTATTTCGCATAGCTGACCTTCGAAAATTACGGTAACTGTGCCGTGTTTTAAGCCGGTTTCCAGGGTGATTTGAAACAGCTCCCTGATCTGTTCCGGCCTTGCGGAGGTGGTGATATCCCAATCATGGGGTTCTTTGCCCATGAGCATATCACGGACGCAGCCTCCAACCACATGGGCGGTAAAACCCCCATGGTTAAGAATAGCGATTATAGAGCGGACTTTTTTGGGAAGAATAATATGCATATGAATTCACCATCCCAATGCTGTATTTAGCTTAGGGAGACGATTATATATTTTGATTATACTTGATGGAGTAAAACAAATAAAGGCAATAAGAATTAGGAAATATACAAAAAGACAGATATAGAATTGTGGAGGTTTTTGTGGCAACAAGAAAAAAGAATAAACTGAAGATAATTCCCCTTGGGGGAATGGAAGAGATCGGAAAGAACATGACCGTTTTCGAATATGGAGAAAGCATCATAGTGGTGGATAGCGGCCTGGCCTTTCCGGAAGATGAGATGCTGGGTGTTGACCTGGTTATTCCTGATATTACCTATCTGGAAAAGAATGCAGAAAAAGTGCGGGGCATCGTATTGACCCATGGGCATGAAGATCATATCGGAGCCCTTCCCTATGTGTTAAAGCGGCTTGAGGTACCGGTCTATGGAACCGAACTGACCCTGGCTCTTCTGGAGAACAAGCTCATTGAGCATCAATTAAGCGACAGGGCGGAGCTTAAGATCGTCAAGCAGGGGCAAACCATTCAACTGGGGCCTTTCAAGGTGGAGTTCATAAGATCCACCCACAGCATTGCTGATGCGGTTGCTCTGGCTATCAATACACCTGTTGGGACGGTTCTCCATACTGGTGATTTCAAGATTGATCAGACTCCTATTGAGGGAGAACCCATGGATCTGGCCAGAATTGCTGAACTGGGGAAAAAGGGCATACTGCTTTTAATGTCGGACAGTACCAATGTGGAAAGGCCCGGTTACACCATGTCCGAGCGAGTAGTAGGGGATACCTTTGACAATATTTTCAGGGGAGCAAAATCCAGGATTATTGTGGCATCCTTCGCATCCAACATCCACCGCATCCAGCAGGTGCTGAACTCTGCTGTTAAATATGGAAGGAAGGTTGCTTTGTGCGGCCGCAGCATGATAAATGTGGCCACTGCAGCCATCAGGCTTGGATACCTGTCCTTTCCTGAAGACACTTTGATCGACATCGACCGCATTAAGCGGTTTAAGCCGGAGGAGCTGGTGATCATTACTACTGGAAGCCAGGGTGAACCCATGTCCGCCCTGTCCCGCATAGCCAGTTCCACCCATAAGAAGGTAGAAATCAATGAGGGGGATCTGGTCATCATATCAGCCAGTCCCATCCCCGGAAATGAGAAGATGATCTACAATGTGATCAATGAATTGTTCAAAAAGGGTGCAGAGGTTATCTACGACGACCTTATCGACATCCATGTTTCGGGCCATGCCAAGCAGGAGGAGCTCAAGCTTATGCACAGGCTTACCAAGCCCAAGTTCTTCATTCCCATCCATGGTGAATACAGGCACCTGAAGATGCATGCCAAACTGGCAGAATCCATGGGGATGCCTGAGAAGAATATATTTACCATGCAGAATGGAAAGGTGCTGGAGCTGACATCAAGAACCGCTAAAATAACGGGCTCGGTTCAATCAGGCAGCGTTCTGGTTGATGGTCTTGGTGTGGGAGATGTGGGGGAGATAGTTCTTCGCGACAGGAGGATTCTTTCTGAGGATGGGCTGATCATAGTTGTGGCAGCCATAGACTCCGATGGCAACCAAATGGCCGATCTGGAGATAATTTCAAGGGGTTTTGTTTACGTCAGGGAATCTGAGGAACTGATCGAAGAGGTTAAGGTTCTGGCTAAGGATGCACTGGTTAAATCTGTGAACAGGAGAGGCAACAACTGGACATCCATGCGAAATGCCATCAAGGATGAATTGAATTCTTTCCTGTATAAAAAGACCAAGAGAAGACCCATGATCATCCCCATCATTGTAGAGGTACAGCCCCAGGTGAACAACAGACTGGTGGGCGTCAGATCGCCTGAGCTGCCCATGTAGGCCTTGTTTACGCATTTGGCAGGCAGGTTCTTTAGAACCTGCCTTTTCTATTTGAGATCAACAAGAGGCTGCCTTGCAATCTGCTTGAGACAGCCTCCTATTACATCTGTTTGGTTGATAATACGTGCCTGAGTAAAAAGCATCGATTATCTGAGGTTTCTGAACCTCACATTCTTCTTTTTTCTTGAAGAGGCAGAAGAATAATAGCGTCTTCTTCTGTTGGATCTTCGCGAAACGGCCTTGAAGACCAGCCTTAAAACTATCAGGACAATGATGAGTCCACCAGCTATCTTCAAGCCCAGGGTAAATCGTTTGTCATTTACAATCTCCATATACTTGTCGCGAATCTGTGCAATAGTGGTTTTTTCAATGGAATTATTGGCTATTATACTGACCGAACCTATGGATTTACCTTTATAAAAATATTCCAGGCTGCCTAAGACCTGCCCCTTCTCGATGGGAGCCTTAAAGGGTTCATTCAGCTTTTTCACCAGGGTAAGATTCTGATTCAGCTTTTCGGTGTTAAGGGGTAGGATATGCCGTATGCTTCCCTGGGAGATCAACTCAACTTTTTTGGCGTCAACGGCGTCTGCAACCTCTGACCTGCCTATATATTCGCCGTCTTTAACCACATCCTGTACGCTGTAATTGGCAAAACCATACTCCAAAAGCTTTTGGGATTCCTCAAACACTATATTCGGATTCTGGATATCAGACCCCAGGACAACGCTGATCAGTTCCATTCCGTCGGGATTGACGGCTGAAGCCACCAGGCAGCGTCCGGCTGGGTCGGTGTAGCCTGTCTTGATGCCCGTTACCTTGGAATAGTACTTAGAGCGGGATGTGAGCAGCCTGTTGGTGTAGGTCAGGTAACTGGCGTTCCAATCCTGACCCTTCCTGAAATTCGTATCGGGCATGGTGATTTCGGTTTTTGCCACAATCTCGCGAAAAGCATCATATTTCATAGCCTCGCGACCCAATATGGCCAGATCCCTGGCAGTGGAGACATGATCCGGGTCTTCCAAACCACATGGATTGGTGAAATGACTTCCTGTAAGTCCGAGTTCTTCAGCCTTTTGGTTCATCAACCTCACAAAACCTGCAATAGTTCCGTCAGGTGAGACATTTTCCGCAATGATATATCCTACCTCATTAGCTGAGGTAACCAGCATCAGCTCAAGCAGATTCTCCAGTTTTATGATTTCGCCAGGCTTTATCCCTGCTGTAACATAGTTATAAATGTCGACGCTGTCAATGGCTCTTTGTGACGCAGTCATCTCTGTGTCAAGGGAAGCACGCTCCAGGGCGATTATTGAAGTAAGTATTTTGGTGGTGCTGGCTGGAGATCTTTCCTGAGTGGCATTTTTCTCGCAAAGTACTTCTCCCGATTCCATGTCAATCAGGATAAAGGCCTCTGCATTAATATCCGGCACTTCATCCGCAAAGGCGGGAAATCCAAATTGAAAAAAGACTAAAAAAACAAGAAGAAAGTATGCTGCTGACAACTTTTTCAAAATGTATCACTCCTGTGCCATCCCATAAGGCATGGCATCTTTCGCATTTAGTTGTTTTTTCTGTAGGAAAAATGAGATCCCTTACCTTTATTATAGGTTAGGTTGAGTACATACTCAAGGCATAAAGGGGAGAAGTCAAGATTTTCCTTGAGTTAATGGAATGATTAATATATAATGGAATAAACAGGATAAGAAACCTGGAACAGTAATATAACCGGACGGGGATACTATGCGTATTCGGATCGGAAAGCTGGAACTGAAAATACCCTGGGAGTATCTTGTGGCACTCTTTCTGGTTTTGTTGGCTCTCACCATCATGATTGTATGGAAAGTGGGGCATGAGCAGAGTGAAACCATACGGGTTTTGACCACCCAAACCCCTCTGGTTTCCGAAAGACCTGACCAGGATGCTGTGCCCTACGATGACAGTTTCTATGATGTTCCTGATGAAGATGATGTGGAAAGCAAGCCCGGCTTTGAGCCGCCGGGGACTTTAAAGGTAAATATCAATAAAGCCGGCATGGATGAGCTTATCTCCCTGCCATATATAGGAGAGGTCAAAGCCAGAGCCATCATTGCATACAGGGACGAGCACGGACCCTTCAAAACCCCAGAGGATCTTTTGAACGTGAAGGGGATTGGACCCAAGACCCTGGAGCGAATCAAGGACTTTATCGTTTTCGAATAAGACATAGACTGCTTTTTTCTCATTCTCACAGGATGTTTCGGTGCCTTATCGCAATGACATATATGGATGTCACTGCGGAGCGCGGCAATCTCGTTATAGTCGCCGTGCTATTCTCTTGGCGATGAAGTTGAGTACCGCAATGATTAACATCAATATGGCGGCTGTGGCATAAGCACCCGTGAAATCACCCTCCTCCAGTGCCGCCACATAGAGGTGTACAGAAAGGGTTCGGATACTGGAAGTCAAAAAACGTCCCAACCGAGGGATCTTGGGTACTGAGCCTGCAGTGAATACCACGGCCGCCGTTTCGCCAATCACCCTTCCCATGCTGAGGATGACGGCTGTAAGAATACCGGGAATGGCACAGGGGAGAACAACTCTGCAGATAGTATAGAGCCTTGGGGCTCCAAGGGCCAGGCTGGCCTCGCGATAACCGGGATCCACTGATTTCAGCGCCTCCTCAGTGGTTCTGACCACCAGAGGTAAGACCATTATGCTGAGCGTCAGTGCACCGGAGAGAACTGAGAACCCAAGTCCGAGTTTGTTCTTAAAAAAGATAAAGCCGAAAAGGCCATAGATGATGGAAGGAATTCCGGAAAGGCTTTCTGTGGTAATTCTGATGGCTCTTACCAGCAAGCCCTGTTTTGCATATTCGGTCAGATAGATGGCTGCGCAGATACCTATGGGAACTGCTATAACCAGGGTGGAAAAAATCAGGACCAGAGTTCCGACTATCATGGGAAGTATACCTGTGCTTCCCTTGTAAAGATTGTACTCACTTGTTAAAAACTCCGGATTGATGCCGGGAAGTCCTTTGGATATCACCGAGATCAGCATCCAGATCAAAAAAACAGCGCCGATCAGAGAAAACGTCCATATTAAAATGGTTAAAACCAGATCTTTCACTCTTCTTTTTCTGTTCATTTATTGACCTGCTTTCCTTCAGCCGATCTTTGAACCACCGCATTAAGAACAAGGTTGAGAACAATTATTAAAAGAAAAAGCACCGCACCGATACCAAAAAGTGCAGACTGATGGAAAGGGCCTGCGTATGACATATCCTTTGCGATTGTGGCGGTCATGGGGCTCACCGTATCCAGAAGAGAACGAGGGATGCGTGAGATATTGCCGCACACCATGATAACAGCCATGGTTTCGCCGACAGCCCGTCCCATTCCAAGCACCACCGAGGCCATGATTCCCGATTTTGCCGCAGGGATGGTCACCTTGAAAATGGTTTCCACCCTTGAAGCGCCCAGGGCCAGGGATCCCTCCCTGTACTCTTTGGGGACGGCTCGAAGGGATGTTTCAGATATGCTCACAATAGTTGGCAGGATCATGACAGACAGAATAACTATCATGGCCAAAAGGCTGTTGCCGGTCGGACTTCCCAGACGAACTCTAATAAAGGGTACGATGACCGTCAATCCAAAGAATCCGTAAACAACCGATGGAATGCCCGCCATAAGCTCCATGCAACCTCTCAGGAAAGCTGCCAACCTTTTCGGCGCCAGTTCGGAAAGCAGAATGGCTGTAAACAGACCCACAGGAACGCCTGTGACCATGGCGCCAACCATTCCCAACAGGGAGGCCACGATCATGGGGAAAATACCGAATTGGGGAGATTCAGCAGAGGGTTTCCATTGGGATCCAAAAATAAACCTGGAGACACCTATTTTTATAATTGGAGGCAGTCCCGCTGCAAAGATGTAGACCGTGATCAGAACGACTGATATGATGCTGACCCAGGCGCTTACCGCAAAAACAATCTCCATAGTTTTCTCAAAGCTCGGAATTTTCGGATTTGCTCTTGTGTTTTGCATTCTTTTAGTCATCAGTTCCCCCAACCTTTTCCCGGCTGCATTTCACCTGTTTCTTTCAACAGGTATTGCCTCCCGCCCAATAACGGCTTTTCCTTCTTCTGAAAACATAAAATCTATGAATTCCTGCTCGATAGCATCAGGGTCTCCTTTTGTTACGATCATCAGCGGGCGCCTTATTTCATAGCTGCCGTTCAGAACATTTTCAGAAGATGGCACTTTACCATCGATACGAAGGGCTTTAACCCCCTTCCTTACGTAGTTCAAAGATATATAGCCCACAGCATGGGGGTTCTGTGCCACAGCTAAAAGTGTTTCCCCTGTTTTTGCAGCTTCCTGATCGGCCTTAACCTCATCCCGTATCCCGAAGAGGCTATCAAAAGCCTCCCTTGTACCAGAGGCCGGGTCACGGGTGATAACCACAATCTCCGAGTCCGGGCCACCAACCTCGGACCAGTTTGTGATCTCCTTTTTATAGATCCGTGCAACCTGTTCACTGGTCAGGTCCTGGACACTATTCGAGGGATGGACAATGACCGCAATTGCATCCCAGGCAACATGAACAGCCTGGAGTCCCTGATTGAGTTCCTCCTCCATTACTACTCTGGAGACGGCACCAATATTTGCAGTTCCGGCAATAACAGCTCTTATGCCTGCACTTGACCCATTGCCCGTATACTCCACTGTAATATTGGTATGAGTGGCCATATAGGTATCTGCCATTTCCTGCATCATTTTCTGCATAGAGGTAGATCCCTCGCAAGTCAGCATGGCTGATGAAGGCTCTCTGCATCCGGGAAATGTGAGAGCAACAATCAATAATATCAGTACGATGATGTAATTGCAGTGTTGGTTCATTACACACGCTCCGTTTCCGGTCAGGAACAAAACAGCAAATACTCAGGTCAGACAAAAGATCATAAGTTTCGCCCATGCTGCCCACTGCCTATAAGTTACAATGCATCGAAATCAAATATGACAATTTTTTAATACGCCTTGAGATTCCTAAATTCAACGTATAAGATTTTTGCTGATTATTTCGTCCCAAAACGTATCCGTTGACAGCGTAATAGGCCTATGGTATGATGAAAATTAATTGTAAAAGGCTTTGAAAGGGACAAGTCGAGCCATACGAACACCAATAAGAGAGGGACAGCCGCAGGCTGAAAGCTGTTCCGGTAGATTCAGGTTTTGATACCACCCTGGAGCCCGGGGGCTGAAAAGGTTGCAGTAAGCTCTTGCGTTGATTACGTTATAATCATTGAGGGGCAGACCATAGCATTTGCTTTGTTCTGCAACCAGGGTGGAACCGTGTGGGCTTGAAGCTCTCATCCTTGGATGGATGGGTGCTTTTTTATTTGTAGAATTATAGATTTGCTTTATAAATGAAAGGGATGAGCATTATGATCCAAATAACATTGAAGGACGGAAACAGGATCCAGGTTGAAAGCGGAAAAACCATACTGGATATCGCAAGGGGTATAAGCGAGGGGCTTGCAAGAGTAGCCGTGGCCGGCGAAGTCAACGGTGTGGTGAAGGATCTTTTCACGCCTGTTACAGAGGATTGCAATCTGAACATACTGACCTTTGACAGCGAGGGAGGCAGGCATACCTATTGGCATACAGCTTCCCACATCATGGCTCAGGCCGTCAAGCGCCTTTACCCCGGTGTCAAACTGGCAATAGGACCGGCTATCGATAGCGGCTTTTATTACGACTTTGATTCCGAGAAGCCCTTTACGCCTGAAGACATGCAGGCCATCGAAGAAGAAATGAGAAGGATTATCAAGGAGGATCTCGGTGTTGAGCGTTTTACTCTCCCAAGGGATGAGGCCCTCGAGCTCGTGAAGGATGAGCCCTACAAGGTGGAACTGATCAATGAACTGCCGGAGGATTCTGAGATATCCTTCTATAAACAGGGTGAGTTTACCGATTTATGTGCCGGACCCCACTTGCCCTCCACGGGAAAGGTGAAGGCCTTCAAGCTTATGCAATTGGCAGGGGCTTACTGGCGCGGCAGCGAAAAGAACAAAATGCTCCAGAGGATTTATGGTACGGCTTTTCCGAAGAAGAGCCATCTGGATGAGTACCTGCACAGGCTGGAAGAGGCCAAAAAACGCGATCATCGCAAGCTGGGCAGGGAGCTCGATCTCTATGATATTTATGAAGAAGGCCCGGGCTTCCCGTTCTTCTTGCCAAAGGGCATGGTTTTGAGGAACTTTCTGGAAGATTACTGGCGCAGAGAACATGAGAAGAGGGGGTACCAGGAGATTAAAACCCCCATTATGCTGACAAAGGAGCTCTGGTATCGTTCCGGGCACTGGGATAATTACAAGGACAATATGTATAGTGTGGAGATTGACGATGCTGAGTTTGCCGTCAAGCCCATGAACTGTCCGGGCGGCATTCTGGTGTTTAAACGCAAGCTCCACTCATATAGGGATCTTCCCCAAAGAATGGGTGAGCTGGGTCTTGTACACCGGCATGAACTGTCCGGAGCCCTGCATGGCCTGATGAGGGTTCGCTGCTTCACCCAGGATGACGCTCATATCTTCATGACCCCTGACCAGATCAAGGATGAGGTTATTGGTGTTATCAAGCTCATTGACGAATTCTACAAAACTTTTGGATTCAAACACCATGTGGAGTTATCCACCCGGCCTGAAAAATCCATTGGTTCTGACGAGTTATGGGAGAAATCCACCACTGCATTGAGTGAGGCTTTACAGGATCAGGGTATAGAGTATAAGCTCAATGAGGGTGACGGTGCCTTCTACGGACCGAAGATCGACTTCCATCTGGAGGATTCAATTGGCCGTACATGGCAGTGCGGAACCATACAGCTGGATATGAACATGCCTGAACGCTTTGATTTGAACTATATAGGTCCTGATGGCGAAAAGCACAGGCCTGTCATGATCCACAGGGTGGTGTTCGGTAGTATTGAGCGGTTTATTGCCATTCTCACCGAGCATTTTGCCGGCGCTTTTCCGGTATGGCTCTCGCCAGTCCAGGCAAAGATACTCACCATTGTTGAAAAGCATATTCCCTATGCTGAGGAAGTAAAGAGAAGGCTTGAAGAAAAGGGAATTCGGGTTGAACTGGACGG
This sequence comes from Clostridiaceae bacterium, assembly GCA_012518025.1. GTDB lineage: Bacteria > Bacillota > Clostridia > DSM-8532 > DSM-8532 > Thermoclostridium_A. The sequence goes on along the minus strand of JAAYTP010000070.1, from coordinate 26,983 downwards.
CCGCAATGAAAAGATCGGCTTCAAGATCAGAGAAGCACAACTGGAGAAGGTGCCCTACATGCTTGTCCTTGGTGACAAGGAAGCCGAGGCCGGACATGTGGCAGTCAGATCCCGCAAGGAAGGGGATATGGGCTCAATGCCGCTGGATGAATTCATCGAAAAAATCCTGTCGGAGATCAATTCAAAGGCTCTGTAAATGCTATGAAGCGGGGAGGATTCCCCGCTTTTGCTTATGTAATAGCGAACCAAGCGAAGCGAAGTGAGGTAATCTTGTGGATCGCTTCGTCGGCTTAGCCTCCTCAGAAAGACGTGAAAGGTGGGGCGTCACCCCACCATGGGGGAAATACCTCATTCGATGTACCACCGGCATAAAAATGCTATAATATCTATATTCAAATGACACGGAGGGATCACATGCCTTCACCTGGAAGCTATGGAACCAGAAAGAAGTCCGGGGCACAGAGCCAACTTGCCCTGTTTAAAGAGCAACTCAAAACCGGAAACATAAAAGGTGTATACCTCTTTTCAGGGAACGAGCGTTTTCTGGTGGATTACTATGTGGATGAAATAAAAAGAATTGCCTTGAAGGATGATCATAACGGCCTTAATCTGGTGCAGTTTGAGGGAAGGATAGATGCTGACCAGCTCATTGATGCATGCGATACCTACCCCATCTTTTCAGCCCGCAAGGTGGTGCTGGTGAAAAACTCCAATCTTTTGACAGCAAGGAAGAAAACCTCTTCCAGGCAGGAGGGGGAGGGATCTGAGCCGGAAGAAGACATGGGCGAGGGAAGCGACCACTCTGCCCAGGGTGGATCCTCTGCCGGTGGTAAAGCCCAGGAAACTCTCAAGCAGTATATTCCCAACATTCCTGAAAGCACCTGCCTCGTCATGGTCGAAGACAATGTGGATAAGCGTTTGGGGCTCTACAAGGCCATTCAGAAGTATGGTCTCCATATCCATCAGGATCACCTGAAAGAAGATGATCTGACAAAATGGGTGATTAAGGGATTCAGGCAAAGCCGTAAAACCATCCATCCGGATGCAGCTCAGTATCTTGTCAGCATCAGTGATCCGGATATGTATTCCCTTAGAAATGAAATCTTTAAAGTCATAAACTATACCGGAGAGCGGGAAACAGTGACCCTTGATGATATCAGGGCAGTGGCCACAGTAACCATCAAAAGCGTTATCTTTGACCTCATGGATGCCGTTGCGGCCAGGGACAGGGCAAAGGCATTGAGCTACCTGGATGATATGCTGTCATTAAAAGAGCCGGAGCAAAAAATACTTGCCATGGTATCAAAGCAAACCGGTGAAATATTAAAACTCAGGCTATTGATGGACAGGCGTCTCCCCTCTTCCCAGATCAGCCGGTATTTTCCCGGAAAACACCCCTTCGCCTTCAGAAAGTTGACCGAACAGGCCGGGAAATCGGACAGTGCTTATCTGGCGGGATTTCTGAAAAAATGTGCCGAAGCCGATAATGCGTGGAAGACCGGAAAAATGTCGCCCCGACTTTCACTGGAGATGCTTTTTAATTATCTATAGCTCACGGGCTCAGATATTTACTTTCTCAGTCTGAAACTGTGGGAACACGTGACAAAATCTTCCGTTGTTTACAGGCATTTCGGGCGTACATACATTGGTACAGTAAATATTTGCATACAGTATGAGCATTCGGGGGTTCATATGGATGAACGCATGAAACCGGCTATAAAAATATCGGTTCGTGGTCTGAATCTGTACTACGGCTCATTCCATGCCTTAAAGAATATAAGCATGGATATTTGTCAGAAGGAGATAACCGCTCTGATTGGACCCTCTGGCTGTGGTAAGTCCACCTTCCTGAGAACCTTGAACAGGATGAACGATCTGGCAGAGAATGTCCGGATTAGCGGGAGCATAAAGCTTGATGGCTGTGAAATCCTTGGGGATATCGATGTGGTGGATCTGAGAAGGCGGGTAGGCATGGTTTTTCAAAAGCCAAACCCGTTCCCCATGTCCATATACGATAATGTAGCCTTTGGGCTCAGAGTTCAGGGAATTAAAAAAAAGTCCGTATTGGATGATATTGTTGAAGAAAGCCTGAGAGCAGCTGCCCTTTGGGATGAGGTCCATGACAGGTTGCACAAGAACGCATTGGGGATTTCCGGTGGGCAGCAGCAGCGACTCTGTATAGCCCGGGCATTGGCGACGCAACCGGAAGTGATTTTAATGGATGAGCCCACATCAGCTCTGGATCCCATATCCACAATGAGTATCGAGGAGCTCTGCAGCCAACTGAAAGAGGACTATACCATTGTCATGGTTACACATAACATGCAACAGGCAAGCCGCATTTCTGACAGGACAGCCTTCTTCCTGCTGGGTGAGCTGATTGAGTATAATGCCACCAAAAAGATCTTCAGCAGGCCTAAGGATGAGAGAACCGAGCGCTATATTGCCGGTAAGTTTGGCTGAAGCAGATTGCCGCGCTCCGCTGTCGCTTCGCTCGCAATGACAATTCGGGTGTGTCATTGCGAGGAGGTCTTGCCGACGAAGCAATCTCAGTCTTCTGGAGGTTGGATGTGAGAGGTTAGAAGTGAGAATTTAAGAAGGGCTTCGGGGTCGGAGATTACCGCGCTCGAAATGGTGTACGGGTCGGATGAAATTGGCAAAGGGTTGCGAATATCACGCCTGAACCATGCGTTTTATAACACTTTTGCATATTGCATTTTTGTTACATTAGGCTGTAAAATATACAAAAGCAGGTATGAAGAGGGTATAATTCTAAATGTGCTGCTTCTTTAATGATTCTTTTATGGTTTTATCGGGTAAATTGAATCAGGTGGCATTTTTTTGTGTAGCATCCATGTATAAACACCCTAACCATACAACCACAAGGAAGCTTTGACGGAGGGGCATTGGAGTGTCGGGACAAGGCCTTTTTAAAGACATCATTTCATATATTATGAATTTTCTTGATTTGAGCGGCCCATTTGATCTAATTCGAATGCTAGTCGAGCTTTCTCTTGTGTCCTATATAGTCTACAAAGTTATTCAACTGGTGCGTGAAACCCGTGCCATGCAGCTGGTCAAAGGCCTCCTTTTTATACTCATCCTGTCCAAACTTTCTGAAATCATTGGACTTAAGACCGTCGCTTTCCTGCTCCAGGGAACCATTCAGCTTTTCGGTTTCGGAATGATAGTGCTCTTTCAGCCAGAGCTCAGAAGGGCTCTTGAAAAGCTGGGAAGCAGCGGTTTTCAGGATATATTGCTTATAAAGGATGATGAGGAGCGGCTTAAAACTATTGCCTCCATTGAGACCATAGTCAACTCATGTGCACGTTGTGCAGAAGACTATATTGGAGCCTTGATAGTCATCGAGAGGGATACAAAGATTGGTGATATTGTCAACACAGGCACCCGAATGGATGCAGCTTTGTCTGAAGAACTTCTGGTGAATATATTTACACCAAAAACTCCCCTCCATGACGGAGCTGTCATTATCAGGAACAGTATCATAACAGCGGCCGCCTGTTATCTGCCCCTTACTCAGAATGCCGGCCTCTCAAGGGATCTTGGTACAAGGCATCGGGCCGCATTGGGCATTACCGAAGTTTCCGATGCCATAGCCATTGTTGTTTCGGAAGAATCGGGCAAGATATCCTATGCCCACAATGGAGGCCTCACGAGGAATCTGACCCCTGATATGCTGAGAAAAGCTCTGTCCAGATTCCTTCTTGAAAACAAGAATGATAAAAGGCGCTTTACTTTCAGGAAGGTGAAAAACAGTGAACAAGCTGATAGATAGATTATTTGAAAAAGATGTTGTTGTAAAGGTTCTCTCTGTGCTCATAGCCATCCTGATCTGGTTTCTTGTACTGGATCAGGATAATCCATTCACAGAAAGAACCATCACTGTTCCTCTGACCAGCAATGTGGAGGTGTTGGATGCAAAGAATCTTCAGATCATCGGATCAAGCATCCCAGCCACCGTTGATATCCGGATTAAGGGTCGGAGGAAGAGGGTGGATAGCGTTTCCAGCGGTGATTTCAGTGTTTTCCTCGACCTTTCGGAAGTAGAAGGCTCGGGTATAAAGTCTGTTGATGTGGGATCACCCGAGTATACCGGAGATAAGGATATCATTATCATAGGTACCAACCCGACATCAGTCAGGCTCCATTTTGAAAGAGTTGTCGGCAAGCAGTACCCGGTGACCATCGAGTTCACCGGAAGTCTGCCAGAAGGCTACCAGGTAGTTAACCAGAGAGTGGATCCCGGTATCATCCTGATAGAGGAGAAGGAGGGTACCCTTTCAAGGGTTGGAAGGGTAGTGGCTTTGGTTAATCTGAACGATTTAAGCGTTACAAAGGAACTTGTGGTTAGAGCCACTGTCTATGATATTGAAGGGAAACCCATGTCCCAATTTGAGGGCAAATACCCTGCCATTGTCAGCTTTGATCTGGCGCGGAAGCTTCCCCTTGCTACGCCAATAAAGGGAAAGCCAAAAACCGGGTACTATTTCAAGGAGATTATTCCTGACCCATCCAGTGTTTTGGTTATAGGAACGAAGAACCTTCTGGATTCCCTTTCCAGAATAGAGGCGGAGGCTATTGACATTGAAGGTAAATCGGAGACCTTTAAAACCGAGTTGAACCTGATTGTGCCCCAGGGGGCGGCCCTCGCGGAAACGAGCCGTCCCGTTACGGCTCTGGTCAGTATAGATCCGTTGTCCACCCGAACAATACAATTTTCCACAAATATGATTTCCATATACGACAGTGACACGACAGGATCCTTTGAATATGCGATTGTTCACAGTTCGGTTAATATTCCCGTGGAGGGACGTCCTGAATTGATTCAGGATCTTAAGGCCGATAACATAAAATGCAGTATCAGTGTCAAGGATCTGGGAGAGGGCGATCATCAGGTGCCGGTTACGGTCAGCCTGCCCACTGGGGTCTCGTTAAGGGAAAGACCCAGTGTTACGGTTGTTATAACTGCCGTCGCTCATGAAACTACAACAAATCCTACACCCGATCCCGCACCGACTCCAACCCCGGGTGGATGACAGGGGTTATAGGTATTAATATTTCGGAGGCACAGCCATGAATCATATCATTCGGAATACCACGGTACTGACCATGAACGACCAAAATGAAGTCCTGGAACACGTGGATGTTGTGATAGAGAACGGGACCATTACGAAAATTGGTTCGGATATTTCAAAAACCTCAGAGGATGCCCATATTATCGACGGAAGCGGCAAACTGGTGATGCCGGGTCTGATCAACGGCCACTGTCATGTTCCCATGACACTGCTTCGCAATTATGCCGACGATATGGATCTTCAAACATGGCTTTTTGACCATATTTTCCCTGTGGAAGACAGGTTGAATGGGGATGATGTATACTGGGGGTCCCTTCTGGGGATCATGGAGATGCTGTCAACCGGCACGACCTGTTTTGCCGACATGTATGATCATATGGATGATATTGCCTCGGCTGTTGAACTTTCCGGCATAAGAGCCCAGCTCTCCAGGGGGCAGACCTCCAATAATGCAGGGCCTGACTTTTCCGAGGATCGGGCCATGAAGGAGAGCGTGGATTTTGTAAAGAAGTGGAACGGTGCCGCTGAGGGCAGGATTACTGCCGCAATGGCCCCCCATGCCATCTATACCTGTTCTCCTTCCTATATCCAGGCCATTGCTAATAATGCTGAGAAGCTGGGAGTGCCCATCCATGTCCACCTGGATGAGACTGTGCGTGAACATGAGGATTGCCTTAGAACCCATGGAAAAACTCCCACAGCCCATCTCTATGATCTTGGACTGTTTGAACTGAAAACCATAGCGGCCCATTGCGTCTTCATAACCGAAGACGATATGAGCCTTTTGAGGGAGAAGGGCGTATCGGTCATCCACAACCCTGCCAGCAATCTGAAGCTGGCCAGTGGTATCGCACCCGTTCCAGAGGCTCTTTCAGCAGGTCTGAATGTTTGTATCGGAACCGATGGTGCCTCAAGCAATAACAACCTGAATATGTGGGAGGATATGTACCTGACTTCCATACTCCATAAGGGTAGTACCCGAAATCCCAGACTCATCACGGCCGATGAGGTTCTTAAAATGGCCACGGTCAACGGAGCAAGGGCTCTTGGAATGCCCCATGTGGGCTCCATCCAGGAAGGCAATAAAGCTGATCTGATCATGGTAGATCTGGAAAAGCCGCATTTGAAGCCGCTGCATAATCTGTGTTCAGCCCTGGTATACTCAGCTCAGGGTTCAGATGTATCCATGACCATGGTGGATGGCCGCATCCTGTATCAGGACGGTGAATTCAAAACCATAGACAGGGAGAAGGTCTATTATCATCTGGAGAAGGTCTGTAAGAGGCTTTTTAGCTGAAAAGGCCGAAAAGCAAAATCTTATCACGTCACTTGCCCTGCCGGCGTCAATCGTCGACTGTTTCAGGAGCTTTTGGTGTTGCCATAATGGTATTGTAATTAACATAAATGACCATTCCGGGCTTTGACCCGGATGGTTTTTTTACATTGCGAACCGATGTGTAATCTACCTCGACCTTCGGAGCTGAGCGGGCTTTGCTGTACCAGGCTGCGTACCCTGCCGCTTCCTCCAGAGTGCTGTCGGGGATCTGGCGCCCTCCTGCTTTTATGATCACATGGGAGCCGGGGAAATTCTTGACATGAAGCCATATGTCCTCATGTCTTGCGCTTTTCAGGGTTAATCTGTCATTCTGCTTGTTGTTTCGCCCTATAAAGATCTCAAATCCATCGGAAGATACCACTCTGATGGGGGAAGACTTAAGCTGGGTGTCCTTACGCCCCTTTTTTGGGAAGGCCTTCAGGTAACCCTGCTCGTACAGCTCCAGACGGATATCCTGAAGCTGGTTGTTGTCTTCAGCGCTTTCAATGGAGAGCATGACACTCTCCAGCCATAACAATTCTTTTTTCAGGTTTTCTATCTGGTTCTTGGCATAGTTGAATGCGGTTCTGGCTTTTCCATAGCGCTTGAAATAGTGTTGGGCGTTATCCTGCGGGGTTTTATGGGGATCCAGCGGTATCTCCGCATATTCCTCGCCCTCGGCGTAATAATTTCGTATGCGGGCACTGTTCATACCCTTTTTAAGCGCATAAATGGAGGAAGTGATGAGTTCGCCGAAAAGGCGGAACTGCTCAAAGTTCTTATTCTCTTCATAGGCCTGAACATTAATAGACAAACGCCTCTCGCACTTTTCTATGAGCTTTCCAACGGTCTTGACCAGTTCAAGGGTCTTTTGCGAGTGGGTCTCTTTCAACTGTCGCGATTGATAATAGGAGTCGATGGCCTGACTGATGGTGTCATAATGCTTTCTTGAAGGATATTGAACCAGATCGGTGACATGGAAATCTATGGCCTTCCCGGATGAATCCTGGATTACAACGGGGGTTGGACCCTGATTAAGCAGAGTGTGCATCATATCATGCAATGCACCAACAAGTCGGACAGCTTCATCGGAAGTCAGGTCAGCGGCGGATTTTCTTTCGTCCACTAACGCACGGCTGCATAATTCCCTGCACAATACCGGGCTGAAACCCTGGAGCTTATCCAGCAGATAGTTTTCAATCCTGCGGCCAGACTCCTTCAAATCGCTCAAAACAGATGTGTGGGTGTCGTCGCATGAAGGATCAAGTTTGTCCTGAGCTGGGGGGGACATGTAGGTTCTGGCAGGAAGCAGCTCCCTTACACGGTTCACCTGGCTGTCCACATGACGAATTACATCAATAATCCGGTTGTCCCTGTTCAGGAGTATGATATTGCTATGCTTTCCCATGATCTCGGCAACCAGCTTTTTTACGGATCTGTCGCCCAGCTCATCAGTAGCTTCGGCCTCCATTGTGATCACACGCTCAAAACCGGCAGCTTCAAAGCCCAGGATCTTTGCTCCTGACAGGTGCTTTCGAAGGACCATGCAAAAAACAGGTGGATTATCCGGCGTCTCATACTGCTTCTCAGTCAGATGGATACGAGGTGAGGAAGCATTACTGGATATGAGCAGCCTGTAATTTTCGCCACCGGCCCGGATCTGAAGGATGATGGTATCCCTGGAAATCTGATAGATCTTTCCGATCCTTCCTCCAGAGAGCCTGCTATTTAGTTCTTCCGCCATAAAATGAGTCAATACTCCGTCAAAGGGCATTTATAAAAACCTCCATAAGCCAATAGCACTATTCTAGCAGACTTTATATTTCACTAATCTTAAATTTATTTTACAAAATAAATGCAAAATGATATAATGGGTCGGGAAATCCGAAAGCCTTAGTAATAGGAGGGATTTAAGTGATATTCAAACGAAGATCCGTTATGATAGGCGTTTTGATTATGTCGATATTATTGCTGATAAGCATTAACGTTACTACATTACTTAAGTAAATATTGCCCAGCTTAGGATTTTACCAGACCGTTCGGGACCAGGGGGTGTTATTTTGGGATATGGCTATAGAAGACCAAGACCTGCATCTGCAGCAGTAAGCAAACTTCCGGCTGCCCTTCTTTTTTTGGCAGTAGGCCTCTTCATCGCCGCCGACCTCTTGTTTGGTTTTGATTTCAACTGGGTTGACTATGCTGTTGTTATCATAATCGCATTATTTGGATTGAAGGGCTATATCCGCGGCCTCGTTAACACAGTTTTCAGCCTTGCAGGATACATACTTGGCATTATCTGTGCCTATGCGTTTTCTTCCAAACTGGCACTCCTGGCGATGCAGAAGACGGGTATCGGGAAAGCTATTGGTGAAAGAATAGACAGGATTCTTCCTGCTGTTTCCCAGTTGCCAGCCATAAACCTTGGTGGTTTGGGATCCTCTTCGGATCTTTTCGAAAAAAGTCCTCAGCTCAATGAAGCCATGTCCGAAAGCCCATTTCTCAAGCAACTCATGATGATAACCAATTCGGCGGCAGATACAGGAACATCCTATCAGGAAACAGTTGTTACCATGAATGATATGCTTACCTTCACTATCATGAAGGTATTGGCCATCATTGTTATTTTTATTGTTGTCAAGCTGCTGGTTGTTTTGATTGGAAAGATCCTGACCTCCGTTCTTAATTACAGCACCATCATGAGCACAGCAAACAGAACCGGAGGCATGGCACTGGGACTTGGTGTAGGTATTATTGTGACCTACCTGATCTTTGCCCTTGTAATTCCTTTTATCGGGTCACTTAATATTATCAGCATACCCGAACCCTTCTCAGACTCTATTGTTATGGGATGGTTCAGCAATCTGATTATAGCCCTCAGTGGTTCCGGGTGACTTAAGTGAATAGCATAAGGGAAAAGACATTTGAAATGATAAAATACAATACTCAATTTGAACGCATAAGGATGTAAGCATAATATGACACGACAGATTAAAGCCGACCTTTCCATACTCAGTATTACTGTAGTTTGGGGGTCGTCGTTCATTCTGATGAAAAATATCACTGAGAACATACCTTATTACGCTTATCTGTTTCTCAGATTTTCCATAGCCGGGATCATCCTGGCTATGATTTTTGCCAGACAAATGGGAAAAATTAACCGCAAAGCTTTGATTCAGGGAACTATTATCGGTTTTACCCTTTTTGCGGGAATGTCTTTGCAATACGTCGGCCTGAACTACACCAGTGCGTCTCATTCGGCTTTTATCACCGGGCTGAATGTTGTTATGGTGCCTGTGATTTCAGCATTTTACCTTAAGAAAAAACCCCCGGTAAGGGCTGCGATAGGGGTTTTGTTGGCAACAACAGGATTATTTCTTCTGAGCGGAGGATTTTCGGGAGACTGGAATATTGGTGATACCCTTACTCTATTATGCGCTGTATGCTTTGCGCTCCAGATAATCTTTATTGACAAGTTCACCCAAGAGTCCGATGCCAGGCATCTGGCTGTCGTACAGATTTTTTCAGCCGCTGTCATGTACGGTATTCTTTGGGCAGGTTATGGGCTTTTGACCCAACCTGTGTCCATTGCGATCAACAGCCGGGTTATCTTAACCGCCCTGTATACTGGCGCACTGGGCACTGCTTTTGCGTACAGTGTTCAGACCATAGCCCAGCAGTATACCACCCCAACCCGTACGGCGCTTCTTCTCACTTTCGAACCTGTGTTTGGGGCTCTCTTCGCCTTGACCATACCCGGTCCTGGAGGAATCACTGAAAAGCTTACCCTGAGCACGGCTATGGGATGCCTTCTGATTTTTGTTGGAATGATGGTAACTGAGGTCAGGTTCAGGGATCTCAGGAAATCCACCACTGAAAATCCGCATCATAATGTAACAGAACGGTAATCCTGACGGCTTTATATGGCGCCTTTATATGCCGATATTTTTAAAGAGTGCAGTATTGAAATGGAGGCATATAAATTGCGTTATATAAAAACAACAGCCGTCATCATCATGCTGTTTTGCCTAATATTGAGCTATCAGGCGGCTCCTGTTTCAGCGGCAGGGGAGGCTGCCAGCACAAGCATCTTGGAAGGGGCAGGTTTTATCAGCGGTGTGGTAAAGGAGATCAACCCATCCCTCGGTTATATCACCCTTTACCATGGGGACGGTTCTGGCGTATCACCTGATGCTCAGGATAGCCTGTCAAGGCTCAGAACCTTCAGCTTTGCTTACAGCATTCCCGTTATGAGAGACGGATACCAGGCCGCGCTTGAGGATATACGGCCTGGCGATTTTGCTTTCATCATGCTAGATGAGGACGGATATATAGACAGGTTGAGTACCCGAAGCTATTATGAGCCTGTGTACGGTACTGTGTATATGATGAGTCCGGTAAACCTGGTGCTTAAGCTGGATGATGGCACCTACCGGAGCATTGCCGTTCCGGCGGATGTACCGGTCTACCGCAATGATCGTCCCATATCCCGCAGCGAGGTTCATGAAGGCGATCGGGTCAGGATACTGGCACAGATTGATGGCACCAGCATCCATGTGGCCGGGATCGATCTTATAAAGGATCCCAAACCTGTTTCGGCCATCTTCCGGGGAAACATTGAATACTATGATGATATAAACAATAAACTGGCTCTGTCGGGCATACAAGAGTTTGTGAATGGTCGGTGGGAGCACCTACCGGTAATGGGCATCAAAACCTTTGCCTATAACCGCGACTATAAGGACAGACCATCGGGCCGCATCTTCGGCATGGCCTACATTGCGGTTCAGCAGGATCTTCTTGGGGAAGACAGCATTGTAATGGCGTCATTCAGGTCTCAGCCCCAATATGAAGTGGTTTTCACAGATAATGTTCTCGCCCTCTCCAACACCCTCAAAAGGCTTGAGCTTGAAAACTCATCCCATATGATCGGATTTGATTCCGGCACAATAGCAGTCAAGGACGGCAGACTTGTGGACGTCAGTTCACTGGATATAATGGATCCTGTTCAGCTTTCAGCCGATAAATCTGTGGGTTCGAATATGCTTGTGAGTCAGGTTGTGGTGAGCAATACCCGTGCTGGTAAGGGAAGCCTTTCCATTTACAGGGGAAGGATAAAGCTTGTGGATCCCCTGAAATCCTTTACTGTAGAGTCATTTGCCGAGCTTTCCGGTACCGGCTGGTCCTTCAGCAATACCCCAAAAACCTTTAATATTGATCCCTCGGTTACCAGGTTTCTGGAAAATGAGGGGACAGGAAACATGCTGAACTTTGATGATAGTTATATCAACCAAAGCGTTTATATAGTGGAAGAAGGAGGAAAAACCCTGTTGGTCAGCACTTCACCCTACGCCGATGTTCACAGCAGGGGCAGGGTTCTGAGCCTTACCGATTCCGGGTTCAGCCTCACGGAAGTCATGGAGTACGATAACGATAGCCATATCTGGGAAAACGCATCCACCAGAGATGTCGCTGTCCCGGCAGGAGCCATTGTCATAAAAGACGGGGTTATAACCCATTTATCGTCCATCCGCCCTGGGGACAATGTGCACATGGTAAGCAACAGCGCAAGCCATGATGGCATCATAATCATCGTGGAATAATGAATGGAGGTATCAGCATGAAAGCAGGATTGATGAAATGGATAGGCTTTTTCGTAGTGGCAGCAGTCATTATCCTGATGCCCATGGAAGCTTTGGCTGTTGAGGGAACCCTTGGTTATGAAGGCGGCATATCGGCCGTAAATGTTAGCGAAGATAATGAGTATTACTATACTGAAATGTGCTTCCTTACCGGAAAGCCCATATTTCTTTCGGGAACCCTGACCATTGACAAGCGCGTAAGGAATGATATTGAGACAGCTACCTATACCTACAGGCTGGAAAACGCCGAGGAGGCGGCAGCCCTGACACGGGTGGTCATATATGAGACGGTCTCCGACACAAAGGTCAACGGGCAGATTACCGAATCCACACGTCTTACACGGCTGCCCACCGAACGGATCACCATTGGAGGAGACATATATACCCTGAGTGATTATAATTTTTCAAGATCCCTTCTGACCGACCCCAAACCTGCCCTGAACTATTATGCAGGAGAATTCGCAGGCAGGAAGACCTATGTGGTCAACGGTAACAGGGATAATACCATTTCAGTGGGGATATCGGGGAGACTCTATGCCTATGATCAATACTGGAGCTCCACCCAGACCCAGAAGATACAGTACACTCTGGAAGCGCGAATGATGGGGGAGAACGATCCCTATCAGTGGGGCGGCTCAGCTGAAGTGACCGTATCCACCACCACCCGCCAACAGATTAAGTTCTCTGAAAATGAACCCTGGCAGATCAGCTTTGACGGAGGCTATGTGAGGAGAACCTGGGAGGAGGCTGTTTTGGATTATCATGCAAGGCTGCCCGAAATGGACAGTGAAAACAGGCCCACTCCTGTACTCAAGGACTATAAAAGCAGGACAGGCATCTCCACACCGCCTGTTCTGGAAAGACTGATGGTGCCCAATATCAAGCAGCTTAACGGACACTGGGCACAAGAGCCTGTCAGCATCCTTTTCGGCCTTGAGGTTATTCCGGGAACGGGAGATGATTATAACATCAATAAATACATCACCCGCCGTGAATTTGTCATCATGCTCATGCAGGCTGTGAGGGATATACCAGCGGATCCAAATGTCAGGACCTCCTCGCTTGCTACAAGGAACAGAAACAAGACAGTTGAGGTATCGCCGTTCATCGACGTTTCGCTGGATGATCCCGACTATTCCTTGATTAAAAGGGCTTACGAGAACAGGATCACCGCGGGAACCGGAAGATACTATTTCGAGCCGGAGTCCTATATCACTTATGCAGAGGCCATAAAAATGATTGTGAGCGCTCTTGGCCTGGAAAACCTGGCTCCCTGGCCAAACACCAACACCCCCTATGTAGATAACGACAGCATACCAGCCTATGCCAGGAACGCAGCATCTGTAGCCTATAGCCTGGGTATCTTCCAGGGCGACGAGAGAGGATTTTTCAACCCTTCCGGCAGGATTACCAATGAGCAGGCCGCGAAGCTCTTTTACAACCTGATTCAATATATGGGCGATGAGCTGGTAAAGGATTACTCGGACAGAATTCTTTCATTCTGAAACAGATTCTTTTTACCCGGCCAATATGCTAGAATAGTTTTGTGGATCCCTGGGGTTCCTGTCTGGAATAGCGGACCGGCAGGGTTCCTCGTTTATAGGAGAGAATTTGTGCCTGGAGGTTTAAAAAACTATGAAGAAAGCTGCAGCCTTATTGGTTCTGTGTGTCATGCTCCTTACATCCTTCACCACATCCATGGGCATGGACTATGGGGACTACCTCAATAGTGCTGTTGAGTTCATGCAGGATATGTATTATCTGGACATGGACGATGAAGAGGCACTTAAGACGGCGCTAAAGGGAATGTTCAGCGGTTTGGATCCATACAGCGGTTTTTATGATAAGAAGGAGACACAGCAGCTTAATGAAAGCCTCCAGGGAAATTTCATCGGGATAGGTGCTTCTCTCGAAAAATGCCCGGAAGGGGTTCGGATTGTAAAGGTTTATGAGGACTCACCAGCCGAAAGGGCCGGGCTTTGCGACGGGGATATCATTCTGGCCGTGGACGGTGTATCCACATTTGGCAAGGAGCCCGATATTGTAGCCTCCGAGATAAGAGGGGAGGAGGGCACCAAGGTGACACTGACCATCCAGCGCCAGTCAGCCAGGATGGATGTCACAATTCAAAGAGGGCTTGTTGTGATAAGTCCGGTGGTATGGAGGATAGAAAATGATGTGGCACACATCTATATCGAGTCCTTCAACAGCAATACAGCCGATAAGTTCAATAAGGCTATGGATGAGATAGAGCGAATGGGGATAACCAAGATCCTGCTGGATTTAAGGGACAATTCCGGCGGATTTGTGGATGAGGCTGTGGCCGTTGCCCGCAGGCTGATCCCTGAAGGTTTGATCACAAGCCTTGATTTCAAGTCTGAAAGACTCTCCGACAAGGACTACTATTCGGAGCTTAAGGAGTCGCCCTGGCTGATAGCTGTCCTGGTGAACGAGAATACGGCAAGCGCCGCTGAGATACTGGCTGGTGCCATACAGGATGCGGGAAAGGGTGTTCTGATAGGACAGAAAACCTATGGAAAGGGCATTGTCCAGAACATGTTTTACGTTCTTACCCCGGAGGCCTATGCCAAATACAGCCGGCAGCATGGCGCAAGATATATATCAGAGATTGAATGGCTGGTCTATCGCGGCGTATTCCTGTCACCCGATGAAATCCTGGGTACTATTAAGATAACCACCGGCCACTATCTGACACGTAATGGCAGAGAAATCCATGGTGTAGGGCTTATGCCAAATGTTGAGGCCGCGAACAGAACCCTTCCCAACGGGATTGATCTTATGCTGGTGAGTGGTTTGACCAATGACGGGACGCTGACCCTGAATGACTATGGAGACAGTGTTTATCAGGCCGAAAGGATTCTGCGGGCTGCCGGCTATTTTGAGGGTATTCCCGACAAGAGACTGGATGAAGAGACCCGGGAAGCCATTAAAAAGTTCCAATCAGCCAATAATATACCCGTCAGCGGGAATATAGATGCCATTACAAGGGATGGACTCAATGGTCTCCTTGACACGTTAAGGACTCAAAACGATCCTCAATATGTCAAGGGAATGGAAATACTCAAGTTGTTTTAGAGTCCAGGCTAAAGATAGAAACAGGTATGGACAGCCATGCCCGAAAAACAAAGGAGAACGCATAGCCCATGCAGGAAACAAAGGAAGCGGCACAGTACAGGTTCCACTTGCGCAGATTTCTTATGTTCATTGTCCTGGTGCTGGCAGTGATAGTTGTCGCATTGTACTCTTTTTTCCAAATCAACCCCCTGGATATCTTCAAAACAGGCTTTGGCGGCACCTACAAACAAGTGCTTGATGTTGTGGAAGAGTCCAATCAAAAAATTATAGAAATTCCATCCGACGGCGCTTCTGCCCAGACAAGCCATGCTACCTTGTCGGATCATATAATTGTAGGATCCATAAGCTCAGTTAAATGCTTCGACAGGATGGGAAACCAACTCTGGCATGTGCCTGTCAGCCTTAAAAAACCCCTTATCCAGACCCATAACAATAATGTTCTGGTAGCCGATATGGGGGGAAGGTATCTGGGTGTTATCAGGGATGGAACTATTTTATGGGATAAAACCCTGGATGTGGACATTGTAAATGCCGGCATATATGAGAACTGGATACTTGTTATCACCAAGAGCGATCAGGCGGGGTATAAAAGGATCATACATGCCTTTTCCCACGAAGGGGAAAAGATTGTGCTAAGGAATATATCCGATTATTATCCCTTTGCAGTTTACCATTACCCCAGCTTCGATCATACGGCCTTTATTGTTTGCGGTATTGATGCCCAAAGCCTTGAAACCATTTCATTGTTTGAATTTCTTGATCTCTCCATGAATCAGAGGGGGAGTATCCGTGACAGCCAGGGCAGGGAAGATTTGTTTGGGGGAGCCCTGCCATTCTCCAGTGAGAGGCTGCTTCTTTATGGTGAGAAGGATTTGATGTGTGTGGGTAAAGATCTTGGTATGATCTGGCGTTTGGATCTGGAGGGTGATCTTCTTACCACATGCGGGATAACTCCCGATGATACTACCATAGCTGCCATATTGGACGGCGAGATTCTCAGCAGGGAAAAACGAAAGCAAACCTCACTTAAGGCCATCGATGGCAAGGGATCGGCCCATGAGTGGCTTGTGGTGGATGCCGAGGTGACCCAGATAAAAACCAAAGGGCGTACCATTGCCTGTGCGGCCGGTTCAGAGGTATATTTCCTCAATGGGAACGGTGAGGTTGTAGATGTATATACCTCCCTTTCCAAGGTGGAAAGCATCTATCTTGCCAGTGAAGACCTGGCTTACGTGTTTAGCGGTGGAAAGCTGGTATCGGTTCAGATAAATGTTCCAAAAAAGTTCCTGGGGATATTCTAAAAGGCCGCCTCTATGTCATCTCTTCTCCCAAAACTGCCTTGTCCCTGCTTCAAGATCCATTCCTGCGGACGTCCGGGGAACTGGATGCCATTCATCGGGCAGGAGCTGCAAATAGTCGGTTTGTCCGAAGCGCGAATCTATCAGAAGAAGCGCTCCCCTGTCGGTTTCCGACCGTATCAGCCGTCCCGAGGCCTGGAGTACACGATTGATGCCGGGATAGGTGTAGGCATAGGAAAAACCGTTCCCCATTTTATCCTGATAATAGCTGCGCATGATCTCCTGTTCCGGACATACCTGGGGCAGTCCCACCCCGACAATTACCACACCGGTGAGGCGATCCCCGGAAAGGTCGATACCCTCCCCGAAGATCCCTCCCATGACACAAAAACCGATCCGGATGATATCCCCAAAATTTTCGAACTCACCCAGAAAGGAATTTCTCGAAGATTCATCCATGTCCTTCTCCTGGTATAGTATCTTAAAATCACCCTCCAGGTTCGTAAAGACTTCCAGAACATCGGTCATATACTTGTAAGACGGGAAAAAGACCATATAATTGCCGATATGGTTTTTTACCCACTGATAAATTGCATTAGAGGTTCGTTCCATATACTTCTGCCTGTATCGGAAACGGGTTTCCACACAGTCCTCAATAACCACAAGCAGATTCTCCCGGGGGAAGGGAGAGGGCAGTTTAAGGGTTGCATCCTCTTTGCGGCCTCCCAGAATATCACGAAAATAGGACAGGGGCGAGAGGGTGGCAGAGAAAAGAATGGATGATCGGGCTGTATCCATGACCTTACCCAGCATGATGCCCGGATCCAGGCACAGCAGAGTCAGTTTTAGCCGGCTCCCATCCCCGGTTATCAGCGTGCGGTATTCAGGAGAATATAGCTCCGAAATGTTCTTAAAATGCAAAAGATCGAAGAAAAGAGTGATCAAACCATCGGTATAATCCTCCTCTTCGTCCCCGCGGGTAAGCATCCAATGCTCGGTTTCGTCAATGAAACAGGTCACCGGGCCGGTGAGGGATTCGGGAAAATCAGACGTGACATAATAGCTGGTGCCCCCGGCTTCTATCCTGTCTGCTGCCGTTTTCTTTTCAATAGATGCCAGAACCCTGCTTATGCTGCGCAGTGCCTTGTATACTGCCGGAAGATCCTGCTTTATAAGCCTTGACATCTCCAGAATCTCCTTTTTGCTAATGGAGGCTGAGTACATCTCCCGGGCCCTGTCAAAGAGGTTATGGGCTTCATCCACAAGGATCAGGCAGTCTTCACGGGTTTTTTGCTGGAAGAAACGTCTCAGACTAACCCTGGGATCGAAGACATAATTATAGTCGCAGATGATCAAGTCGCATTGAAGGGCAAGATCCAGACTGAGTTCAAAGGGGCAGAGGTTGTGTTTCATGGCGGTTTCGGTTATGTTTTCCATGTTATAGGCGTCAGTCTTTTTTATCAATTCCTTAACGGCCTTTTTGGAACGGTGGGCATAGCCCTGAATATATGAGCATTTGTCAGGATTGCAGTCACGTATGAGGTGGGGACAGATCTTGTCCTTGGCGGTCAGGGTCAAAACCCTGAGTCGAAGGCCTTGAAGGGTCAAAAGTCTGTAAGCATTTTCAGCAACGGCTCGGGTGGTGTTTTTTGCGGTAAGGTAAAAGATTCGTTCAATAGTGCCCTCAGCGAGAGTCTTGATGGCAGGATACAGAACCCCCATGGTCTTGCCTGTTCCCGTAGGTGCCTGGGCAAAAAGCCGTTTACCATCCTGTATACACCTGAAGGTGTTGTAGGCCAGAAGCCTCTGTCCTTCTCTATAGGCTGGGAAGGGGAATTCCAGGGCTTTTATGGACAGGTTCCGCATCTCACGCCATTTGGCCTGAGACAATGCCCATGCCGCAAAGGGATGGATCAGGCCACTTATGAATTTCTCCAGCCTGTCAATAGTAAAAGTCCTGTCAAAACTCTTTTCCTTCCCGCTGGGGCGGTGGAAGTAGGTAAGGCGCACAGTGATACTGTTCAGGTTTTTGTTGGAGGCATGGATAAAGGCATAACATTTTCCCTGAGCCCAGTGGGCTTCACTGAAATCCTCATGGATCTCCGACAGCTGGGTGGAAGTGGTTTTGATCTCATGAATGATGGTTCCATCTTCCAGTTCCCAGATGCCATCAGCCCGCCCGCTGATTTCTACCATGTACTTATGGGACTGATATAGATAGGTGAGGTAAACTTCCGATTGATATGTGCCTTCTGTCTTGTGCCTGTTTTGGATTTCAGTATGAGCATGGGAGCCCTCCTGAAGCTGGGAATAAGTGGTGAAAGACCAGGTGGTGTCCTCCGGGATCGAAAAGGATACCAGGTTTCGGACTGAGACCTTGAAGACTGTAGATGGCTTTTCCTGATCCGCACCATCAGCCTTAGCAGAAGATTTGATGTCCATATCAGCAGATGGATTTTCCAAAACTCCTGTGACCCCTTCAGTTTTTTTAGCCTTTCTCCTTCGTGCCAATACTGCTTTCTCCCTCTCTGAGAACATATGTTCACTTGTATTTTACTTTATGGGACGTCCCATGGCAAGGAGAAATCATGGAGAAGCCGCCCATACCGGGTTTTTCGCGCATATCCAATGATTGCATTGGGTACTCTCGAAAACACCAAAGAGCCATGCGGATACCGATCCCTTCTGCATCATCGGCCATCAAATCCTTTAATCAATGAGATGCGTTATTGAAAGTGTAGTTAATAAAAAATCCTATTCAAAGCTTGTAACTTGCCTGAATAGGATTTTTTCGTACCTTGGCAGGGGAGACAGGACTTGAACCCGCGGCACGCGGTTTTGGAGACCGCTGCTCTACCAACTGAGCTACTCCCCTAAGTTGACGAATAACAGTATACAATGAAGAAGTTACATTGTCAATATGGCTTTTGCCAGCCGCTGTCCTGTTCATTCATGCTTGAATTTTTTTCTTGTCCAGCCGTGCGATGAGCTTGTTTATTGGAGTACCCAAATTATGAAAACGGGTTTCATACTCGGTAGGAATATTCCCTTCCAAAAGATCACTGTTATAAAGATCATTGGTTATGGTAACAAGTTCGAAGGCTGAATCTTCAAATTGTTCCAGAGAGTAATCGAAGAACTTTCGATTGTCTGTTTTAAGTTCAATGGTTGCGCCATCCTTAAGAATCTTCTCATAGAGTCTTAAATATTTGGGAGAGGTCAGGCGCCTTTTTGCATGCCGTCCCTTAGGCCATGGATCAGAGAAATTCAGATACAGTTTACCGACTTCCCCTTCTCTTAAGAACTCCTCCAGAAAGTCAGCATCAATACTGGTTACAGCCAGATTGCGCAAACCTTCTTCGGGTATCTTTCTCAAAAGCTTAAGAACAATGGTGTGGCACCGCTCAACGGCAATGTAGTTTATCCCGGGATTTTTCTGAGCCAGTGTAATGATGAACTCTCCCTTACCGGCACCGATCTCCAGCTGAATCTCGTTGAAGTTCCCAAAGAAGGATGACCATCGCTCCTTGAACAAGCCAGGCTCTGGTACATAATTACTGAAGGATGGTAACAATTCTTTGGCATTAGGAATACTTCGCAGTCTCATGTGACACCTCGGTAATATCGTGATTCCTTAAATGATTATAAGGCATGGCAACCGTTAAGTAAACCCGGGGGTATTTGTCAATTGTCTTATTTCTCTTCCCGTGTGATCAGTATTCTTGAAATGCTCAGCCATCTGTCCTTCTTGATGGCACGGTACAGGCAGAACGAAGTCAACAGGGAGGCCGACTGGGAAAACAAAAGGTCGGTCATGGTATCAATAAGACCGATATCCACCTGACCGTTATCCAAAATTGTGTCGTTCAGATGGTTGGTTCCGAAAAGGGAGTCGCTGAAAAGTTCGAGATACTCCCATATAAGGCTTGCACCTGCTGCAAAGAGAAACATGAAAACAAAGATAAATCCGGGTGACAGGTTTTTGAGGAACATAGGATTCCTGTTAAGGATATTGATCATCGACAGGGCAAGAGCAGGAGTTAAGCAGCCTGATATCAGATGGATGAAGCTATCCCACCCGTTAAATCTCTCGTAGAAAGACATGATGCCTCCCACGTGCAAGCATAAAAACAAAAAAGCCAGGATCACGTATTTTAGTAGTGGCGGGATGATGATGTCTAAAAGCCTTTCAAGCATCGCCGGCAGAAGGTAGAGCGCTCCCAGTGCAAGGGACATCCATATGACCAAGGTGCCTTTTTCGGCATACTGGGTAATGGCTGTAATCACCAGCAATGAGAAGAGGATAACATAGACTAATCCAAGAAATCTGTTTTTCATCCGACACCTCGCAGGCGGCTTGGTGCTGCCCTCATTAGTATGGTTCAGGCCATGGGTTTATATGTTATTCATTGCGAGCGTTCTCCCAGAAGGTGAGATTACTTCGTCGGCTTCGCCTTCTCGTAATGACATAGAGGTACGTGTCATTGCGAGCGGAACGAAGTGGAGCGTGGCAATCTAGGGGATTGCTTCGTGCGTTGCTCCTCACAATGACAATACTGGAGGTGGGACGTGAGAACTTCCATCAATCAGATCTTGACAAGGGCGATGCATGGTCATATAATCAAATAGTCATGTAAAGTAAAAAAGCTTGACAGGATGAAACCCATGAAGGATAATATAAAAATCGAAGCCGCTTTGGCTGAAGGCACACAGTTTTATGAGGTTTCCATGCTACTGGATTTTTACGGGCAGCTTCTCACAGCCCGCCAGTATGAAATCCTAGATCTGTATTACAATGATGATTATTCCTTGGGAGAGATTGCCGAGGAGCTTGGAATCAGCAGACAGGGAGTTCACGACAGCATCCGCAAAGGTAGGACAGCCCTGGAAAACTATGAAGCGCGACTGGGTCTGGCAACACGATTCCGGGAGCAGGAAGAGATCATGAAAAAAGCCCTTTCCTGCCTGAACAGGGTGGAGAGGGAGGTTCCCCAGGCTGCGGGGAACAAGTCTTTCCAGGAGGCGGTAAAGGCTCTTGGAAAGGTTATGGATTCATTATAAGCATATTGAGGGATTGATACATGGTATTTGAAGGATTATCTGAAAAGCTTCAGAACCTGATGAAAAAAATAAAGGGTCAGGCACGCATCACCGAAAAAGATGTGAAGGCTATGATGCGTGAGGTAAAGCTGGCGCTGCTTGAGGCGGATGTCAGCTTTAAGGTGGTCAAGGATTTCATAAACAGCATCACCGAACGAGCCGTAGGCAGTGAGGTCCTGGAAAGCCTTACACCGGGGCAACAGGTTGTCAAGATTGTCCATGAGGAACTGATAAAGCTCATGGGAACCACTCCGGCCAGGATCACTTTTTCTCCGGCTCCTCCCACTGTTTTTATGATGGTGGGTCTGCAGGGTTCTGGTAAAACCACTACCAGCGGTAAGCTTGCCAACCTCCTTCGCAAGGAAGGCAAGAAACCACTCCTTGTAGCTTGCGACGTATACCGTCCGGCTGCTGTCAAACAGCTTCAGGTGGTGGGGAGTCAGCTGAACATCCCCGTCTTTGAAATGGGTACCGGAAACGATCCTGTGGATATTGCCAAAAAGGCTGTAGCCCACGCCAAGTCTATGCAGTTTGATGTAGTGATCATTGACACGGCGGGGCGTCTACATGTGGATTCCGAGCTGATGGATGAGCTAAAACGCATCAAGCAAAACGTTAAACCCCATGAAATACTTCTTGTTGTGGATTCCATGACAGGCCAGGATGCGGTAAATGTCTCCGGCTCATTCAATGAGCAGCTGGGTATAGATGGAATTATCCTGACCAAGCTGGATGGTGATACAAGGGGCGGAGCGGCGCTGTCCACCAGAGCAGTTACCGGAAAACCCATTAAGTTTGCGGGTATGGGTGAGAAACTCAATGATCTGGAACCCTTCTACCCTGATCGCATGGCTTCCCGAATTCTTGGGATGGGCGATGTTTTAAGCCTTATAGAAAAGGCACAGGAGGCCTTCGATGAAAAAAAGGCGCTGGAGCTCGAGAAAAAAATGCGTTCCCAGCAGTTTACACTTGACGATTTTCTGGAGCAGATGCAGCAGCTTAAGAAGATGGGGCCATTGAATCAGATTCTGGGCATGCTGCCCGGAGTTAATGCTAAAGCCCTGAAAGGGATTGATCTGGATGAAAAACATATGGAAAGAACACTGGCGATCATCCAGTCCATGACCCCGCAGGAGAGAAACAATCCCAATGTTTTAAATGCCAGCAGGCGTCAGCGTATTGCCAAGGGCAGCGGCACCTCAGTCACCGATGTTAACAGGCTCTTAAAACAGTTTGAGGATGTGCGGAAGATGATTAAGGCATTCCAGGGCAAGAAGGGCGGCAAAATGATGAAAGGTCTTGGAGGGTTCAGAATGCCCTTCTGATCTATTATAAATGGAATTACATGACAACTGGTTGAACAGATGAAAGGTGGTGAAATTATGGTTAAGATAAGACTGAAAAGGATTGGTGCAAAGAAGAAGCCTTTTTACAGAATTGTAGTTGCTGATTCCAGGTCTCCAAGGGATGGCAAGTTTATTGAGCAGATCGGTACCTATAATCCTCTTACAGATCCATCAGAGATAAAAGTGGATGCTGAAAAGGCTAAGAAGTGGCTTTCTACCGGTGCCCAGCCTACAGAAACCGTTAAGAAGCTGCTTAAGATAGCAGGAGTGACAGAGTAATCCATACTCTTTGCAAGTGGAGGTACTATCAATGAAAGAATTGCTGGAACATATCGCCAGATCGTTGGTCGATAATCCGGAAGAGGTTTCGGTAAACGAAGTGGAGGGAGAGCATTCTCTCATACTGGAACTGAAGGTATCGGAAGACGATATGGGTAAGGTTATTGGAAAACAGGGGCGGATTGCCAAGGCGATTCGCACTGTTATGAAGGCCTCAGCCATACGCGACAACAAACGGGTTGTGGTTGAGATAATCCAGTAATCCGGCAGTGTGTCATACTCCATGGTATCAGGGCAAACTGTCGAAAATATGAGGTATATTCCCGTGCAAAAAGGCTGTCTTTAACAGGCAGCCTTTAGCTATGCCCGGAAATGCCTAGCCGGATTTTTTAAGGCGTATGGACTCAAACACCTTCTGGCCTGGCAGAACCTTGATGTGGCAGGATTTATACCAGTAGTCACCATCATATTTTGAACAGATGGTGTAAAAGCCGGGTGGAATATCCTCTATACTGAAATTTCCGTTGGCATCCGAATTGGTTTTATGAACCGGGGACTTGCACTCGGAGCCGAAATACAAGAGGATCTCCGCATTGGCAACCCGCTCGGCAGAGCCCTCAATTAATGCTACTCCGGTTATTTTTCCTGACAGCTCATTGCTATTCCTTATAAATATGTTAAGGTTCTGGGTGTTCTGCTGGCTGGGGTTGACATCAACCCGCTGCTGCTGATCCATGTCCTGAGCGTTGTATTGTATACTGTCTTTCTCCAGCTTAATAGATTTTTCGTTCTTAATTATGCCATCGGGCGATGCTTTTTGAGGCTCCATATTACCACCCCTTTCTTTATGCCGTATGAATATAGAGGGCTTAAAGTGGGGATATAATCCCCACTCGTTTTTTGCTAATAAAGCTTAGGCGGCTTTTTATCATCTGCTGCTCCAGCCTCGACCTCGATCTCGGCTTCGGACCCGCTATCCGCTTTAGCCTCATTGTCAGCATCAGCTGTCTGTCCCTGTCCCTGGTACTGCTTCTGGGTCAGAACGTTATAGTTGATCTGCTTGTTGAACTGCCTTTGCTTATTGGTCTGATCCTCGTCATCCCATACAAGATCCAGGTCTGCCTTAAGCTCTGCCTTGATTTCGGTTTTAAGCGTTTTTTTCAGGTTATCAAGTTCGTATTTATCCATTTTTTCGCCTCCCTTCCCCCAGGATAAGTTTGTCCTACTTCATATTATGCAGGAGGACGATGATTGCTAATGCTTGTTAGTTTGACCCTTAGGGCATTGTACCGGAAAAGGGCAGGAAAAAGGCCTGTCCGGCTGGACAGGCCCTGTTTTTACAGATCTAAGACTGAAAAATTTTCAGTGCTTCGTTTTGTGCGGCTATTATTTTATCGCAGAAAAGGTCAAATTCATCATCGGCAACCTGTAACTCCGGATGGGACAGCAAATAGTCAATACATAACCGCACGCCCTGGTCGAAACGCATGGTTGCGGTAAATCCGGGGACCAGCCGTTTGATCTTGCTGTTATCAAAAACCACTGTATGGGTCTTGTCTCCCAAAAGACTGCCTGTAAGCCTGGGATCGCAAGCTATGAGAAAATCTGTGGCGACATGAACCTTTTTAACGGTAACCCCCAATGCCCGGCCGATGGAATCATAAATGGCATCCCAGGTAAGGGATTCGTCCGAGGTGATATGGATGGCCTCACCTATTGCCGCAGGATTTGCCATGATACCCACGAACGCTTTTGCAAAATCCGAGTTGTGGGTTAGGGTCCACAGAGAGGATCCATCGCCATGGATGATGACGGGCTTTCCCTTTATCATCCGATCAATGACCTGCCAGCTTCCCTTCCGTCCATGAACGGCCAGAGGAACACTCCTTTCATCATAGGTATGGCTGGGTCGGACGATGGTGATGGGGAATCCTTTCTGGCGGTATTCTGCCATAAGTCTTTCTTCGCAGGCTATTTTGTTTCTGGAGTACTCCCAATAAGGGTTGGCAAGGGGTGTACTTTCAGTGATCCTGTAATGGGAAAGCGGCTTTTGGTAAGCCGATGCCGAACTTATAAAGATGAACTGTGATGTCTTTCCGGTGAACAGGCGGATATCCCGTTCAATCTGCTGAGGTACGAAGGCAATAAAATCAGCCACCACATCAAAGGTCATGTCTGCAATAAGCTGAGCCACCTCTGATTCCTGATTTATATCGCACTGGATGACTCTGGCGCCATCAGGCACCCTTTCTGACAGATTGCCCCTGTTTAGAAGATAAAGTTCCCATCCCAATTCAACCGCAAGTCTGGAAACAGCGGTGCTGATAGTGCCGGTTCCACCAATAAACAGTGCTCTCATCATTCTACCTCCTCGCATGCTTTCTTCCATTATATAAAACATGGACGAGTTAATTATATCAAATTCTTGCCGAAGTATTAAAATCTTAAGTTCAAACGGAAAAGGGCGGAGTATGATCTCCGCCCTGACTTAAGCCTTGCATTATTTTGCCTGAATATATCCTTCAGCCTTAAGAAGCTCGGCTATGAGCACAGCGCCTCCAGCAGCGCCTCTTACTGTATTGTGGGAAAGGCTTATAAATTTATAGTCGAACATGGTGTCTTCCCGAAGCCTGCCGATTGCAATTCCCATGCCATTGCCCAAATCGCGGTCCAGCTTGGTCTGAGGCCTGTTGTCCTCTTCAAAGTAGTTGATGAAGGGCTTGGGGGCGCTGGGAAGATCCAATTCCTGGGGACGGCCGACATATGAACGCCACAACTCGATAATCTCTTCTTTGGAGGGCTTCTTTTCAAAGGAGGCATAAACTGCGGCCATGTGCCCATCGCTTACCGGTACCCTAATACACTGGGTGGTGATGAGGGGCGATCCAGCCTTGGCAATAACGCTATCCTTCAGTTCTCCCCATATCTTGAGGGGTTCTTGTTCACTTTTTTCTTCTTCTCCGCCTATGTACGGAATCACGTTATCAACCATTTCCGGCCAGTCGGCAAAGGATTTTCCTGCGCCAGAGATAGCCTGGTAGGTACAGGCCGCAACCTTCACGGGACCGTATTTCATCAATGGATGGAGCGCAGGTACATAGCTCTGTATGGAGCAGTTGGGTTTAACGGCAATAAAACCAGTGCTGGTTCCCAACCGTTTTCTTTGAGCCTCGATAACGTGGATATGGTCAGGATTGATCTCAGGAATCACCATGGGGACATCCGGAGTCCAGCGGTTGGCAGAATTGTTCGAAACAACCGGTGTTCCGGTCTTTGCATAGGCTTCCTCCAGTGCCCTGATCTCATCCTTTTTCATGTCGACGGCACAGAAGATGAAATCAACCTCACTGGCCACCTCTTCGACCCTGGCTGCATCCTTGATAACAATGTTTTTTACCCTTTCCGGCATCTTGGAAGAAAGCTTCCACCTGTTTGCAACCGATTCCTCATAGGTCTTCCCTGCGGAATTCTTGCTCGCCGCAATGGTGGTCACCTCAAACCAGGGATGGTCTTCCAAAAGAGCAACAAATCGTTGTCCCACCATTCCTGTTCCGCCGACAATGCCAACCTTCAATTTTCCTGCCATAATCAATTCTCCTTTCTGACTGCGATAATTGTTCCTTGAATACTGCTGGATGTATTTACTGATATAAATATGCTGCACGGGGGTATATCTGTACCCTGTTATGCCGCCGCGCATGTGCTTTAATCCTATAGGTTTGGATGGACTTTAGTGTGTTAATAGCATTATAATGTATAAGATAATGATGTTCAAACCTTTTTTATTAAAATATATGATGTGTGAAATATTCAC
>JAAYTP010000069.1 GCA_012518025.1 Clostridiaceae bacterium | reverse complement strand
GGGGACTGGACAAAACCCACACTATCAGGGTGGAAAAATGTGCTTCTTGAAAACGCCATAACACCCATTCAGCAATATAACTATACCACAGGGAAGAATTCCACCGACTCTGCTATGATCATTGATGCCATGGACATCCTCTATTCCGGTAAGGTGGACGGCTTTTGCATTGTATCCAGCGACAGCGATTTTACCCGACTTGCCACCCGCTTGCGGGAAGCAGGGATGAAGGTCATAGGTATCGGTGAGAAGAAGACTCCCAGCCCATTCATTGTTGCCTGTGATAAGTTCATCTATCTTGAGATCATAGGAAAATCCGATGAGAAAAAAGAGGCGGCGCCGCCCAAGGCCAGGAAGCCTAAGGGCAGCAAGCCCCATAGCGAACCCGAGAGTGATGACAGGATTCCCGAAGATGTCATAAAACTGCTTTCTGTTACAATCTCCGATCTGGCCGATGATTCGGGTTGGGCCTTTCTGGGAGAGGTTGGTAGCCTGATCCAGAAGAAAAGACCCGATTTTGATTCCAGGAACTATGGCTTTAATAAGCTGACGCCGCTTATCAAGGCTATCAGCCAGTTTGAAATCGATGAGAGGGATACCGGAAAGCCCCACATCAAGCATATCTATGTTCGGAACAGAAACGCAAAGTAGTTCCGGCAGCATTCTCATTTGGCTTATATATGCATGCATCAGTTATGCCTTATAGATCTGGTTTCGGGGGTGTTGGCTTGTCGTACCGCTACGATGGGTTGGAAAAATGTAAAAAATGCGGATCATATATGCCATCGTACTGGGAACGTTGCGGCCGTTGCGGTAAACTCCTCCATAAAGGGCGCCGTTCCAGGGTTCGTGGATGGGCTTTTTTTATACTCCTTGCTTTTGTGATCTTTATTATCAGAGGTCATATTCTCCGTCTGGCACAGGATAGATTTTCTATGGATAATAAAAGGAATATCTCTTCCCAGGATAATGCTGAAGGGATAGCGGACGGTGATGTGATCAGGCCCATACCCGCTGAACCTGCGGATTTCCCTGACCCGGATGCAAACAGCGATCTTGTGAGTGATCCGGGCTTTACTGATACCACTCCCGATTCAGAAGAGGTGATTGAACCGGCAGATCCCAAACCCGATGATCTTTCCGGAGAGCCTAGGGAGACCGCCAATCTTACCTACGACCAAAAGATTGACCGGATTTACGATTTGATCACAGAGGCCTTGAAGAATGCTGAGGAGCAGGTGATTCTTCCCGTTCTTGGTACCGGGGATGATTCCAGGATTGTTTTTGGTATTATCGAAAAGATCATACTGGACAACCCCGAGATCATGTTCTATGAGGGAGGCCGCTATAGAAGCGATGGACAGCTGACTCTTAAATACAGCAAGAGCCGTGACTTTATTCTCAGCGCCGTTCAAACTACGATACGAACAGCTGATGAAATCCTGGACGAAATAATTCAACCGGGAATGAACGATTTTGAAAAGGAACTGGCTATTCATGATTATATCGTGAACAACTGCCGTTATGATATTGAGAACCTGAAAGAGGGCACAACTCCACCGGAGGACTACACTGCCTATGGTGTTCTGGTTAATGGCATGGCGGTATGTGAAGGGTATGCCAAAGCCATGAAGCTTATGCTGGATCGGGTGAATATCCCGAGCCTTGTTGTGGCCGGATACTCCAAGGGAGAGCGCCATGCCTGGAATATAGTCTGCCTGGACGGTGAGTATTATCATGTGGATGCCACCTGGAATGATCCGGTTATGGCTGGCGGCGAACAGATTCTGTCACACGTCTATTTTAACCTTACAGACCAGGACATTCAAAGGGATCACTCCTGGGACAGGGCAGCTTATCCACAATGCTATGGTACAACCTATAACTATTATCATTATTATGGGCTTGCGGTGGCATCTTCCCATGAGTTCAATGTTTGCCTTGAGGATGCGGTAAAAGGCGGGAAGGATCGGATTTCTCTGAGGATTACAAATTATGATGAAGACAGCTATGATGTTCCCAAACTCATTCAGGAAGCAGCAAACGCATGGGGGTTATGGAGCTTGTACTACAGTGTCAATGATTTGTACGGCGTGGTGGATATCTGGCTCAAGTGATAAAAGGGCGTTATTTAACAACAAAATTATATGATGGCTATATTCGTAAGAAATTTGTAAGAAATCCATCAGGCCTTTTGTAAGTTTATCCTTTTAGGATGGATGCAGGGTTTGAAGGGTTTCTTTCTATTTGAAACTGTGACTTTTTGCCACGATGATGTATCATGTAAGGAAGGAGGTAGCTGTATGGATAATCCCGGCATTCTTGTGGTGGACGACGACAGGGAGATTGTAAAGGCCATAAGCATCAATCTTGAAAATGAGGGATACCGGGTCTATAAGGCCTACGATGGGCTCCAGGCTCTGGATATTCTGGCGACCCACAGCATCCAGCTGATTTTGCTGGATATCATGATGCCCCGGCTGGATGGCCTGTCGGCGACCATGAAGATTCGCGAAGAAAGGAATATACCCATCATCATCCTGTCAGCCAAATCCGAACACAGCGACAAAATCCTGGGTTTGTCCATGGGAGCCGACGACTATGTCACCAAGCCGTTCAACCCTCTGGAGCTTATGGCAAGGGTCAAGGCTCAACTGCGCAGATTTATGACGCTGGGGGATATGAATGGTTCCGAAAAAAGTGGCGTTCTGCGTTCCGGCGATCTTTGCTACCATCTGGAAACGCGTACCCTCACCTTATTGGGAGAACCTGTTAAGCTGACAGCTACCGAGACCAGGATTATGGAGCTTCTCATGCGGTATCCGGGAAGAGTGTTTCCGGCGGAGGAAATCTATGAGCGGGTGTGGGGAGAGCCGGCCTTCCGTGTTGAAAATACGGTGATGGTGCATATCCGGCGGATCAGGGAGAAGATAGAAATTAACCCGAAAGAGCCCAAATACTTAAAGGTGGTGTGGGGTATTGGGTACAAAATCGAAAAAATTTAGAGCCTTTTTGGTATGGATGTGTTTTTTTCTCGGGGCTAGTGTTTTCTTAGGGTTGGCTGTGCTGGGGCTTGGGAATGCAGATGAGATTATCAACCACTTTGGAGACATCATGGCCGTCATCCGGTGGGACATCAAGGACACCTCGAAATTCAAACAGGAAATTGCAAATCATTTCGAACATCTTATGAGGGTTGCCAAGGGTATCAATGATGCGGAGGGGCTTGTTTACGCCTTCTCGGACGAGGGGGAGAACCTGCTCTATTATGCCGAAAACCTTATAACCGGAAAAACTTTAGGAAACATAGAAAAAGAAACGGTTCTTGCCCAGGAAACGTTGGGCAGCCTGAATGGTGACACACTTAATGCCTGGGACAAGGTGATACTGCCCCAGGGCTATGATTATTATATCTACTACAATGGTTCGGAGATCACGGTACAAAACCGGAACAGGACTGTCAATGCCTACAGCTACGAAAACGGATACCAGAACACATTGCTGAGGCCATATCTGTACAGGAGCAGCGATTTTCCAGAAGTACGGGCCCTCCTGATGGTCAAAAAAGATCTGGTAGAAAACTACTCTGGCTTAAGCAGCCTCTATATGATAAAGCAATGGGCTCAACGTGCAAGACGGGCATGTTTTTGGGTTCTTGGGATTGTGGCTCTGGATTTGATCATGCTGCTCATAGCCCTGGTAAGAAGAAGTGACAAAAGGGAGTTCGACAGAACCCTGGCCCGGATATCCGGCCGGCTGTGGTTTGAGGTCAAGCTGGTTTTTTCGTTGTTTGTTCTGCTCTTCTTTTTCCATACCGTCAGCGATCACGGCTTTTCCATTGCAAGCGGTATTCTGAACCTTTGCGGTCTGTGGTGGTTCTATACAATGCTTGTGGATTTGCTGACCAATAGAAAGCAGTTCTTCGCAAATAATTCTATCACCTGGCTCGTTGGCCATTATCGGCGGTATGAGAGCAAAAAACCCTTTCAGAAAGCATTACTGTGGCGGATCTATGCTCTGGTAGCTGCCGAGGTTATCCTTGTGTTTTTTGCGTTTGTTTTTGCTGCTGCCGGGCATAGAGTAGCGCTCATGGCAATACCCTTCGTGGCTGCCGGCTTATACCTGCTCTATCTGTATCTCAGGCGCTTCCGCAGGACTGTGAACGACCTTGGACTGGTGGTGGAGCGGATTGAAGCCATGAAAAACGGGAAATATGAAGGTTCGTCTTCCCTGTCCCCAGATTCGGATTTTTACAGGGCCTGGGAGAACCTGACCCTCATTCAGAGCGGCATTCAAAATGCTGTGGAAGAAAAGGTGAGAAGCGAACGTATGAAGATGGAACTGATCACCAATGTTTCCCATGACCTGAAAACACCTTTAACTTCCATCATCAGCTACACCGACCTGATCGGCAGGGAGGAGGGGCTTCCGGATACCGTGAAGGATTATGTCCAGATACTCTCCCAAAAATCCGACAGACTCAAGACCCTTATCCAGGATTTGTTTGAACTCAGCCGGGCAGCAAGTGGTGACATGGTTCTTGCCATGGAACGAATTGATCTTGTCAGGCTCATGGAGCAGACACTGGCAGATATGAGTGAGCAGATTGAGCAGTCGGATCTGACCTTCAAAGTGAAAGTACCCAGCTTCCCTGTTTATATCATGAGTGACGGCAGGCGGCTCTACCGGGTATTTCAGAATCTGATCTCCAATGCATTAAAATACTCAATGAAATCATCCAGGGTTTATGTGAATCTGATCTCAGATAACAACAGGGTGATAGTGGAGATTAAAAATATAGCAGGCTACGAGATGGACTTCGATTCAGAAGAGATCATGGAGCGCTTTGTGAGAGGGGATAAAGCCCGATCTACCGAAGGATCCGGGCTGGGGCTGGCCATCGCCCGAAGTTTTACCCATGCCTGCGGCGGAAGATTTGACATCAGCATTGACGGTGATCTCTTCAAAGTGACACTGAGCTTTAACCAGCTAACTGATGAGGAGTATAATGAGGACTCGCTGAGGCGGGATGATGGGACCTTGCCTGAGAAGGAAGAATCTGTCGCACTTCCCCAAGGCGAAGTGCTGGAAGAAGAGGATGAGGATTCCCTTCCTCAGCATAAAAGTGGAGAGGAAGACCCGGTATACGGAGATATTTCTGAGGATTCCACACCGGGCGAATGATAACAGTGATCCCGCAAAGCCCGGTCGCTGAGCGGCACGTCTGCGAAACATCAACTGTTCGAATGAGGGTCGGCTGAACTCGCTCCGCTCAAACAACAGCCGCCCTTATCTCATTCTCACAGGATGTTTCGGTGTCTTATCGCAATGCGACCTTACCTTTACGGGATCTCTTATTGTCATTGAGAGTGAAGCGAAGCTGAACGCGGCAATCTCGACCTCTAAACCTTCTTAGATTCTCATTTCTCACTTCTCACATCCAACCTCCATTTCGTGAGATTGCTTCGTCGGCAGGGCCTCCTCGCAATGACATATTATATGGATACCATTAAGAGCGGGTAAGTGATTGCAGGGATCCTGTAAGGTTCGGTAGCTCCGTTCTTTTTTTGTTTCTTACTTCTATCTGTTCCCACATATATGATAAAATAGCTTATACACAGACCAGGAGCATGATGTGCTGCTGCCGGGAGGGGGGCGGGAAATATTCCAGGGAGAATTAAACCCGCTCATAAGGATGTGTAAAGGATTCAAGATGACCTGCCGCCATCAAAAATACAAGAAATACAACGACTGAACCAGCTGATCAGGGATGATGGATCAATGGGCAGCCCATGGCAGAGTTGTAGTGCTCTGCAGTATGCCATGCGTTGACAACCCATGACTGAATGGTTACAATGAATCGATAGACTAGACGAACGGATGGGAGAGTGGCGAAGGATGTTGACACAGGCGCCGAAAGGAACCCATGACATACTGCCTGACGAGATAGATAAATGGATCTTTGTGGAACAGAAGTTTGCACAGATTTGTAGAAGATTCGGATACAGGGAGATTCGCCTGCCTGTTTTCGAGCATACCGAGCTGTTTCAGCGGGGGGTTGGCGATACCACCGATATTGTTCAAAAGGAGATGTACACCTTTGAGGACAAGGGTGGAAGAAGCCTTACCCTGCGCCCAGAGGGTACCGCAGGTGTGGTTCGAAGCTATATCGAACACGGCATGGCCTCATTGCCCCAACCCACAAAACTGTTTTATAATATCACGGCCTACCGCTACGAGAAGATGCAAAAAGGCCGATTCCGCGAATTCCATCAGCTTGGGGTTGAGCTTTTCGGAGCGGCGGATGCGTCGGCTGATGCGGAGGTTATCTCTCTTTTGGTTCTGTTTTTTGACAGTCTCAAAATCAAAAACCTCACCCTTAACCTGAACAGCATTGGCTGCCCCGAATGCCGGGCGGCTTACAACCAGAAGCTGAAGGATTTTTTGGCTGACAAAATCGGGAATATGTGCGAAACCTGTAAGGAGCGCATAGACCGCAATCCCATGCGTATTCTTGATTGTAAGGATGAAGGCTGCAGGCAGCATCTTAAAGAGGCGCCGGTTCTTCTGGATCATATCTGTGATGATTGCAGGGTGCATTTTGAAAAGGTTACCCAAAAGCTCCAGGAAATCGGCATACATCATGAGATTGACAGGGGAATTGTCAGAGGGCTGGATTACTACAACAGGACTGTTTTTGAGTTTGTATCACGAAACATAGGAAGCCAGGGTACCGTCTGCGGCGGTGGCCGATATGACGGCCTGATTGAAACCTGTGGCGGAGCGCCCACACCGGGGATTGGTTTTGCCATAGGCGTTGAGAGGCTGCTCCTTGAGATGGAAAGCCAGGGCATTGGAATTCCTGCCCAGCCAGGCCCTGTTATCTATCTTGGATCCATTGGGGAAAAGGCAGAAAAGCTCTGTGAAAGGCTTGCCTGGGAGCTCAGATCCGAAGGCATTACCTGTATCAAGGATATCATGGGCAGGAGCGTAAAGGCTCAGATGAAATATGCGGATAAGCTGGGTGCCAGATATGCCCTCATAATAGGCGACAACGAGGTGGAGAGCAACAAGGCATCTTTGAAGGATATGAAAACCGGAGAGTTCAAGGATATAAGTCTTGATACCCTTATCGACAGGCTTGTCAAGATAAGGGAAACCGACTAGAAAGGCAGATAGATCATATGTCAGAGACCATAAAAGGCATGAAAAGAACGCATCGTTGCACAGAGCTCAAGCCATCCGATGTTGGCCGTGAAGTGGTGGTCATGGGATGGGTGCAGAGAAGAAGGGATTTGGGTAAGCTGATTTTTGTTACCCTAAGGGACAGAAGCGGTATCATTCAGGTTGTATTCAACAGTGAGACCGATCCCGAACTTCATGACAAGGCCTCTCAGGTCAGAAGCGAATTTGTTCTGGCGGTGAGGGGAATTCTTGCACGAAGAAGCGACGATGCCATCAATAAAAACATGGAAACCGGGGAGATCGAAATAATTGCTTCAGAGCTCAGGATCCTCAACAAATCCGAGACCCCTCCATTTCATATAGAGGAGAACTCGGATGCCAATGAGGTTTTGAGACTTAAGCACCGTTATCTGGATCTGCGCCGGCCAGATTTACAGGGAAATCTCATGCTGCGCCACCGGATAGCAAAGATTGCCCGCGACTACTATGATGAAAACGGGTTTTGTGAGATAGAGACACCTGTTCTCACCAAGAGCACGCCGGAAGGGGCAAGGGATTATCTGGTTCCCAGCCGCATCCATCCGGGAAAATTCTATGCTCTTCCCCAATCCCCTCAAATATTCAAGCAGCTGCTGATGGTATCGGGATTTGACCGTTACATGCAAATTGTCAAGTGTTTCAGGGATGAGGATCTCAGGGCTGACAGGCAGCCTGAGTTCACACAGATTGACCTTGAGATGTCCTTTGTGGATGTGGAAGATGTAATGACAATCAACGAGGGCTTTGTAAGCCGCCTGTTCAGGGAAGCGCTGGGCATCGACATGCCGGCTCCATTCAGGAGGCTGACCTATGCAGAAGCCATGGAGCGTTTTGGATCGGATAAGCCGGACACCCGTTTTGGGCTGGAGCTTGTGAATGTTTCCGACCTTGTGGCCGAATCAGGGTTCAAAGTCTTCAAAGATGCGGTGGAAAACGGTGGCAGCGTACGCGCCATCAATGCCATAGGAGCAGGCTCCAAATTCTCCCGTAGAGAGATCGATGCTTTGGGCGAGGTTGCAAAAACCTATAAGGCAAAGGGTCTTGCATGGATGGTGGTGGAGGAGGACGGACTTAGATCACCCATTGCCAAATTTCTGACCGAAACCGAGATTGAGAGTATAAAAGACAGACTGGATGCAAAACCCGGGGATCTTCTCCTCTTTGTGGCGGACAGGGATGAGATTGTCTTTGATGCCCTGGGGCATCTGCGGCTGGAATTGGGTGAGAAGCTGGGGCTCATCGACCATGACCGCTACGATATTCTTTGGGTAACCGAATTCCCGCTGTTGGAATATGATGAGGAAGAAAAGCGCTGGGTTGCCAGACACCATATGTTTACGGCTCCCATGGACGAAGATATAGAGTACCTGGATTCAGATCCTGGAAAGGTTCGTTCCAAGGCCTACGATTTGGTTATGAATGGTTACGAGGTTGGCGGCGGAAGCATTCGTATCCACAGCCAGGAACTTCAGGCTAAAATGTTCCGTGTAATCGGGCTTTCTGACGAACAGGCCAGGGATCGCTTTGGGTTCATGCTTGAAGCCTTTAAATATGGCACGCCGCCCCACGGTGGAATGGCCTTTGGACTGGATCGGCTGACCATGCTCCTTGCAGGCACGGATAACATCCGTGATGTCATAGCCTTCCCAAAGGTTCAAGCAGCTTCATGCCTGATGTCCAACGCTCCTGATGTGGTGGAGAAAAAGCAGCTTGAGGAGCTTCATATCAAGACGGTGAGTAAAAAAAGTGAAGAATAAAATAATAAAGGAAATCCTTGATTGGGGTCTGCATATCGGCATTGCCGTGTTGCTGGCCCTTCTGATTGTGTTGTTTCTGGGCAGGATCACCGTTGTTGAAGGAACTTCCATGGTTCCTACTCTGAAGAATAACGATGTGCTGATTATCGAAAGCATTACTCCTCGCTTTGGCACCCTGCGCCAGGGGGATATCGTTGTCATGCGAATTCCCGAACTTTTGGGGGCCAGGCGCAAGCATGCCATCAAGCGGATTATTGCTGTTGAAAACCAGCATGTTCTGATACGGGACGGCAAGGTCTATGTGGATGGACAAGAGCTGCAGGAGACCTATATCAATGGAACCCATACCGATGAAATGAATGATCTCTATTCAGATATGATTGTGCCTGAAGGCTGCATCTATGTCCTGGGTGATAACAGGCTGCCGAATAAGAGCCGCGACAGCCGGGTGTTTGGGCCTGTGAACAAGGATCGTGTTATCGGACGATGTCTTCTGCGCATCTTTCCTTTCAGTGATTTCGGATCTGTTTGACATGTAAAAGAGTTCCCCCATTTCGAACGCATATGATAGAATATGGGTATAGGTTTTAACCAATGATCAGCCAGCACTTCTTGAAAGGACTGAAAGAACCATGGATGAAAACGTTCTCAAAAAGTTATCCCTTTGCGAGGCGTTTAAACACATCATACCCATAGATCAGTTACAGCATGATTTTTCAAAAGCCTTTATTACCAAACTCAATTATCATAAGTCTGAAAAAAGAATCGAACTCTGTCTGGATATCAGCCAGCAGATCTGTCCTGATAAAATTCTGCAACTTGAAAAAACACTTACAGACTATTTTTCTGCACGGGTCGATATCAGACCCGGCTTTACCATACCCCTTCCCGAAGAATTGGATGACTGGCACAAGGGAATAATCATCCGCTACACCTGCCGCAGTAAATCTCATTTGGTACCCTTTCTGAAAAATGCCGAGTTCAGGCTTAGGGGCAGGCAACTCATGGTATGCCTTCCCGGATCAGGCTGTTCGGTGCTTAAGGCATCCGGAGCAGGAAAGCATATGGAGAAGATTATCAGAATGCTGTTCCAAAGTGATGTCAGGGTTTCCTTCAGTGAGACTGAAGACAAGAAGAGGGGGACGGTTGATTATATTGCTGAGAAGATGGAGAGTGAGGCCAGAATTGTAGCTCAGGTGCTCTCCAGCCAGGAGTCCGGAGTACCATTACCCAAAGATAAAAAAGGGTCATCAGCTTCCGCCGCTCAGGAAAAGGGTTATGGCAAGTACGTAAGAAACGGAGGAAGCCGGGGACAGAATTTCAACAATCAGCGTGTTATTTATGGCCGACCCTTCAAGGGAGAGCCGTCGCCCATGGTGGACGTGGACATAAATTCGGGAAGTGTTGTGCTGTCCGGTGAGATCATCAGGATGGAGACCCGAGAACTGAAAAATGGGCGTACCCTCCTGAGCATGGACATAACCGATCGAACCTCATCCCTTACCTGCAAGGCTTTTGCGAAGGAACAGGAGATGGAGGTTTTAAAGGAGAAGCTGAAGGTGGGATCCCATGTCCGGGTTAACGGCGATGCGGAGTTTGATGCTTATGAGAAGGAGCTCACTATCAAGCTCAGGGCAATCGAATATATTGAAGCTAACCCGAAAGTCAGGGCGGATCAGGCATCCCAAAAAAGGGTGGAACTTCATCTACATACCCAGATGAGCCAGCTAGATGCAATCACCTCGGTAAAGGATGTGATTACGCGGGCTGCCGATTGGGGGCATAAAGCCATTGCTATCACCGACCATGGTGTGGTTCAGGCATTCCCGGAGGCACAGGAGGTAGCCGCTAAACTCAAAAAGTCCAACAGGGAGATAAAGGTGATTTATGGAATGGAGGCCTATCTTCTTGTGGATGAAAGATATAACAGCAATGGTGAGCTGGACTATAAAAGCGCCGATACATACCATGCAGTAATTCTGGTAAAGAATCAAACCGGTCTTAAAAACCTATATAAGATCGTTTCAGAAAGCCATCTGAACTATTTCTACAAAAGACCCAGGGTGCCCTGGTCCCTATTCGAGAAGTACCGTGATGGACTGATCATAGGAAGTGCCTGTGAGGCAGGTGAATTATACCGTGCCCTGCGGGAGGGAAAACCCTGTGAAGATATTGAAGCCATAGCCGCCCGCTATGACTATCTGGAGATACAACCCATCGGCAACAACCAGTTCCTGGTTCGCGAGGGTATGGTTAAGGATGAGGAAGCTTTAAGAGATTTAAACCGTCAGATTGTGGCATTGGGAGAACAACTGGGTAAGCCGGTTGTTGCCACCTGCGACGTTCATTTTCTGGATCCCGATGATGCCGTGTTCAGGCAGATCCTTCAGACAGGTCAGGGATACAAGGATGCAGACAAGCAGGCACCTATTTATTTCAGAACTACCGATGAGATGCTGGAGGAGTTTTCCTACCTGGGTGAGGACGAGGCCTTTCAGGTAGTTGTAACCAATCCGGCAGCCATAAGTGAGAGCATAGAGGATGTCCTTCCCATTCCCGATGGTACTTTCCCGCCTTCTCTGGAGGGTGCTGAAGAGGATGTTAAACGCATAAGTGAGGATATGGCCAGGGATATGTATGGGGATCCCCTTCCCGAACTGGTGAGGCAGAGGGTGGATCGTGAACTTGGTTCCATCATAAAAAACGGATTTTCATCCCTGTATATGATTGCACGGAAGCTTGTTCAAAAATCCTTGTCCGATGGCTATATGGTGGGATCCAGAGGGTCGGTGGGCTCTTCCTTCATAGCCTTTTTAACCGGAATCACCGAGGTCAATGCACTTCCGCCCCATTACCGGTGCGGGCACTGCAGGTATTCCGAGTTCTTTGTTAAGGACAAGCAGGTAGCCTGCGGCTTTGACCTTCCTGACAAGGCATGCCCCAATTGCGGTAATCCCCTCATCAAGGATGGCCATGACATACCCTTTGAAACCTTCCTGGGCTTTGATGGCGACAAGGAGCCTGACATCGATCTGAACTTCTCGGGGGAATACCAGCCGAGAGCCCATAAATATACCGAGGAGCTGTTCGGAGAAGGATATACCTTCCGTGCCGGCACCATAGCCACCATCGCAGAAAAGACGGCCTTTGGTTTTGCAAAGAAGTTTCTGGAGGAAAGAGGGATACCGGGAACGCGTGCCGAACTTAACCGGCTGGCGGCGGGCTGCATGGGTACCAAACGCACCACGGGACAGCATCCCGGCGGAGTCATGGTGGTGCCCCGGCACAAGGAGATCTATGATTTTTCACCCATACAACGTCCTGCCGATGATACCAGCTCCGAGATCATCACGACACATTTTGATTACCATTCCATCAGCGGCAGAATTCTTAAGCTGGATATACTGGGACACGATGATCCGACTGTTATCCGCATGCTGGAGGATTTAACCGGGGTGGACGCCAGAGCCATACCCCTGGGTGAGAAAAAAACCATGGGCATCTTCTCGGGGACCGAACCTCTGGGCGTTACTCCCGAGCAGATCGACAGCCAGGTGGGGACCATCGGAGTTCCCGAATTCGGTACCAAGTTTGTAAGGCAGATGCTTGTGGATACCAAGCCCACCACCTTTGGGGAACTGATCCGTATCTCGGGTCTGTCCCACGGAACCGACGTGTGGCTCAATAATGCTCAGGACCTGGTGAGAAACGGGGTGGCCACGTTGTCGGAGGTTATCTGTACCCGTGATGATATCATGACCTACCTTTTAATGAACGACCTGCCACCCTTAACATCCTTCAAGATCATGGAGAGCGTAAGAAAGGGCAGAGGCCTTACCCCCGAACAGGAGACCCTCATGGAGGAGAAGGGAGTTCCCGGTTGGTACATAGAATCCTGTAAGAAGATTAAATATATGTTCCCAAAGGCTCACGCCGCAGCATATGTGATGATGGCATTCAGGATAGCCTGGTTCAAGGTCTACTATCCGGAAGCCTTTTATGCCACCTATTTCAGCGTCCGGGCAGACAGCTTTGACGCCAACATCATATCCCGGGGGCCTGACGCAGTCAGCCTGGCTATAAAGGATATAGAGGATAAGGGCAAGATGGTCACCCAAAAGGAGAAAGACCTTCTGACCATTCTGGAGGTGGCAAGAGAAATGTATGCACGGGGCATTAACTGCCTGCCTGTGGATCTGTATAAATCCCATGCTACCCGCTTCATAATAACCGAGGATGGCATACTGCCTCCCCTCACCGCACTGCAGGGGCTGGGAACCGCGGCAGCGGCCAATATTGTGGATTCCCGAAAAGATGGGGAATTTGTATCCATAGAGGATCTGAAAATGAAATCAGGCATATCCAAGGCGGTCATTGAAATCCTGTCAGAACACGGCTGCCTGGACGGAATGGACGAAAGCAGCCAGTTATCGCTGTTCGGATTAGGTTAAGGAGGATCTGTTATGAAGGATACTGTAAAAAGGCTTGAAAAAACCGTAGAGTATTTGAGAAACATTACTGAGGGTACGCCCGAGATTGCCATAATCCTGGGCTCAGGGTTGGGCAGGCTGGCTGACTTCATTGAGGGCAGGCAGGAGATTTCCTATGAGGAGATACCAAACTTTCCTGCAACCACCGTTCCGGGACACGAGGGCAAGCTGATCTTCGGACGCCTTGGTGGCAGATACGTGGTGGCTATGAAAGGGCGGTTTCATTACTACGAAGGCCATGATATGGGGGTTGTGATCTATCCCATACGGGTATTCGGGATGATGGGCATAAAAAACCTTATGGTGACCAATGCTGCCGGGGGAGTGAACACAGACTTTAAACCCGGTGATCTCATGCTCATAAAAGACCATATAGGCTTCTTTGCCGAGAACCCCTTAAGGGGTGTGAATCTCGATGATCTTGGGCCCCGGTTCCCCGACATGTCCGCCGCATACGACCGTTCACTGCAAAAGCTTGCCATGGTATGTGCGGAAAGGGTCGGGATTGATCTTAAGAATGGGGTTTATTCCTACTGTAAGGGGCCATCCTTTGAGTCTCCGGCTGAAATCAAAGCTCTGCGCATTCTGGGTGCTGATGCGGTAGGTATGTCCACCGTACCCGAGGTGATTGTTGCAAGACATATGGGCATGAGGGTTCTGGGGATATCCTGTATCACCAATATGGCAGCGGGTATCCTGGATCAGCCCCTCACCCATGAAGAGGTGATGGAGACCGGCAAGAGCGTAGAGAAGAAGTTTTCTTCACTGGTCAGGGAGATAGTAGGAAGCTGGGAGTAACGGTAGAAACGCAGCATTACATTATCCTGTAAATAGCGATGGCCGGTCCTTTTTATGGGAACCGGCCCTAATTATTTGGTATTTCATTATCTTTAACATGGCTGAAAACCCTTGTTCAGGGCGCCAAAATCTTGCCCCGAGTGTGGTCCGGGTTACTATTCAATCTCATAATTCATCGGTACGCAGATCATAAGCTCTGCATGTTCCCTCATCAATTCGTTGTAGTGATCAAAGATCCTGACAATACCGAAGGTTTCAGCCATATAATTGCGAACGGGTCTGGGAAAGCTGATTTCCAGGTTGAAGCGCTCATAGGTTACGGGCACAGGGTAGAGTTCGGCCTTAAGGTTCTCTCGCATATATCCTGAAAGATCGCCCGATATGTTCCTGTTAATCCTTATTTCAATCCTGTCGATATCCATTTTCAGTGTTTTGAAGTGAAACGGAAACACGGAAGAAACCACGTCCACAATCCTGTTACCGTCAAGGGGTACATCAAAAGCAGCTACGGTTACATAGTTTTCAGGGGTATATCTTGCAAGATAATCGGCGTCGTTTGGACTGAGCAGATATACCAGGGTAAAGGATAAAACCAGGGCAATTGATACTGCTATCACTATCCATTTATTCATTTTACTTTACCTCCATTCGTTTAATGGGGATATAACCCACCGCAAAGGATATCAGGGTTATTGCGGAAAACTTCAGGAAGAGCATTCCCGGCGAGGGGCTGTAAACAATTAAATTTATCAGGTTGAGGAAGGCATCCCGAAAGTTTCTTAAATAAATCAGAGCTAGCAGAAAGGTTCCGCAAACCACGCTTGTGGCAATCTTGTGGCGGTAGAACCAGGCAAAAACCATCCAGGTTATTCCCCCGACACAGACCATGATTATATAGGATAAGGCAAACCCGACAAGAAAGCTGTCCTTTGTGATGACCCATGTGTAGAAGAAGTTTCCTGTTGCGGTCAGGGCTATTTCTGCTGCAAGGGTTTCCAGCAGATGGAAGCCGCAGGATGTAAGCAGCATTATGACGGGAAGTACCAATATGAGTATGATGTGTGAAAACACCAACATATTCCTGTCCACGTGGAAGGAGAATTTTTTCAATAACTCTGAATTGCTGGTTATTATGATCATGGCAATGGGTAGCATAAACATCCCATTTACCAGCCCGGCACTCAGGGAACTGCTGCCTGAGGCTGAAGAGGATAATGCTAACTTGCTAAGTAAAAGCCCTGTCATGATTCCAATATATATGCCATAAAATGATTTGAAGTCCACATAATAGCTGTATAAAAGAGATTTCATGGCGCGAAGCCTGCTATTTTGCGATAACATCAAGAACACCTCCCTTATTGGTTGCGGTTAGGTTTACGCAGACATCCTGAACGCTCATGGCACTGATCTTGACCCCCGATGATTCCAACCCCTGAAGTTCTTCCTCTGACAGGTTGTTGACAACACCCAGAACCAGCATTTCTCCCATTGATTCCTTATAGATAATGCTGTGCCGCCCTTCCAGTTCCTCAAGGACCCTTCTGTGGCCTGAAAGGTACAGGGCATAGCTCTGCACATCCTCGATGGCTCTATTAAAGATCAGCTTGCCCTGATCGATCAGTACCACCTGCTCCATCAAACCCTCCAGTTCGCTTATGAGATGGCTGGAGACAATGATTGTGCGGGGGTGATTGGTATAATCCCTTAATAGAAGGCTGAAGAACTCCTTACGGTGAGCCGCGTCCAGCCCGATAGTGGGTTCATCCAACATGGTCAGAGGGCTTCGGCTAAGCAGTGCAATGACCAGGGAAAAGAGTGTCTTCATACCCTTGGAAAGCTTTTTGATCTTGGCCTTTACGGGTATATTGAAGTAATCCAGAAGCTTTAAGGCCGTTACTTTGTCAAACCGGCTGTAGGAAAGTGCTGCCTGGTTGACGAGATCCCACAGAACTGCTGAATCGTTGTACCTTTCATCATCCATAAATACGATGTCGGAAAGCACCCTTATATTATCGAAAGGTTCCTGGCCAAGAACCGTTACCCTTCCCTCTGTGGGTCTTAAGTAGCCTGCCAGTGTTTTCAGAAGCGTTGTCTTGCCGGCACCGTTCCGGCCTATAAGTCCGACGATGCAATTCTCGGGCAACTCCAGGCTGATATTGTCAAGAACGTTCTTTTTCCCAAACCTCTTGACCAGATTTTGCAGGATTACAGCATTCATTATTGGTCCTCCTTTTTGGGAATTGTCACAT
The DNA here is from genome assembly GCA_012518025.1 of Clostridiaceae bacterium. Lineage (GTDB taxonomy): Bacteria > Bacillota > Clostridia > DSM-8532 > DSM-8532 > Thermoclostridium_A. Next base: position 8,209 of record JAAYTP010000069.1, on the reverse strand, counting down.
CATTGATCATTTGGATCAGCTCTTCCTTGCTGATGTCCAGCTTTACTGCCTCCATAACCAGTTTTCTGATGCTCTCGGCAATTGCCGGGCGTCTTTTCTGGCGGATCATGGCCTTTGCCCCCTCTGATACATGCATTCCAAGCCCGCGCACCCTGTAGAGGATGCCCTCTTGAACCAGGATGTTGATACCCTTGGCCGCAGTGGCGGGATTGATATTGAACATCTTGGAGATCTGGTACTGGGAATAGCATTCATTCCCTTCCTCCAGCACCCCGTTGAGAATATCATCCTCAATCCCTTCGGCAATCTGGATATAGATGGGCTTCAGATCGGTTGGATTAAGTCTCATTACATCACCACACTATTACTGCATTAGTCATGTAATGTAGTATAATACATATGGGTTAATTTGTCAACAGAAAATACTAATAATGAAATATGGGCAGCCTTTATTTTTAGATCATAGTCTGGTAAAATCCAATAGAAGAAAGAAGAGAGGGGTATTGAAATGAAAAGCAGGATCAGGGATATTTCGCTGGCTGACTCGGGCAGGCGTAAGATTGAGTGGGTGAAGCGCAACATGCCCATTCTTTCCGGGCTTGAAGAGGAGTTTAAAAGGACGCGTCCCTTTGAGGGTGTGAAGATATCCCTGTCTGTTCATCTGGAGGCAAAGACCGCCTATCTCTCAAAGGTTCTTGCATCGGGAGGAGCACAGATGGCAGTCACCGGAAGCAACCCCCTGTCCACCCAGGACGATGTGGCTGCAGGGCTTGCTGCAGACGGAATGGAGGTATTTGCCTGGTACAATGCTTCGCCGGATGAATATATGGAACATATCAGGATGACCCTTGATCATGGCCCCAATATCATCATCGATGACGGAGGAGACCTGGTCAATTGCCTGCATAACGAATTATCCCATCTTCTGCCGGATGTCTGGGGCGGGTGCGAGGAGACAACCACCGGTATCCTCCGGCTCAAAGCCATGGAGCGGGACGGAGCCCTGAAGATACCCATGATGGCCGTAAACGATGCCATGTGTAAACATTTATTTGACAATCGCTATGGAACCGGACAGTCGGTTTGGGACGGCATCAACCGTACCACTAATTTGATTGTGGCAGGTAAAACCGTTGTTGTCGCCGGATATGGCTGGTGTGGAAAGGGTATTGCCATGAGGGCCAAAGGGCTCGGTGCCCAGGTGATAGTGACCGAAATAGATCCTGTGAAGGCTATTGAGGCGGTGATGGACGGGTTTTCAGTGATGCCCATGGATGAGGCTGCTCCGCTGGGCGACTTCTTTATTACCGCAACCGGCTGTGAACGTGTGATTTGCGGGGATCATTACAAGAAGATGAAGAATGGTGCAGTGCTCTGTAATGCGGGTCATTTCAATGTGGAAATCTCCATACCCGAACTGGAAGAACTTGCTGCGGAGATTCAGGAGAGCAGGGAGAACATCACAGGATACAGGATGGCTGATGGCCGATGGATATATCTTCTGGGAGAGGGTCGTTTGGTCAACTTGGCCTGCGGAGACGGACATCCCGCCGAGATTATGGATATGAGCTTCGCTGTTCAGGCTTTAGCCTCCCTCTACATCATCGAAAACAGGGGCAAACTCAAGCCCGGGGTGTTTGACATTCCTGAGAGCATTGATCAGAGGATAGCTCAAAGTAAGCTTGAAAGCATTGGCATTCGTATAGATGCCCTCACCGAGGAGCAAAAGCGGTATCTGGGAAGTTGGAACCTCTAATTCTTATCCACCATATTGTAACAGGTCACTCGGTTTCTACCATTCTCCTTGGAGGTGTACAAGGCCTTATCGACGGCGGAGATCAGGGATGTGACGCTATTCCCGTCCTCGGGATATGTGGCTATGCCAACAGAGATGGTTATACTGGGATCGGATTTTTCCTGAACGGTTTGCCTGAAGCGGTCGGCTGTCAGGTAAGCCCGAACCGCTGAAGCACCGGGCAGGATGACGATGAACTCGTCCCCTCCGTAACGGCCGGGTATGTCTTCTTTTCTGAAACAGGTCTGCATAAGTTTTGACAGTGTTTTGATGCACTTGTCGCCTGTCTGGTGACCCTGGTTGTCATTGATTCCCTTAAAATGATCAATATCAAACATGAGCAATGAAAACCGGGAGTTTGGAGAGCGCTCTATCATGTTTTCCATAAGATTCAGGATTGTTGATTTCAAATAGAGCCCTGTCATGCTGTCGGTCTTTGATTTTTCAACAAGCTTTCTGTTTGACCGCTCTATTTCGTGGATTCGACGAACTACCTCTGCATGGATGCTATGATTGATTTTCTCAAGTTCCTGCCTGAACCTGCTGTGTTCAGACTTCAACACCCCATAGGTATAGCTGTAGAAATAGTGGGAACATATGTACAGGCCAGCAGCAGCCAGGGAAGTAATCAGTAGCAGGTTCTGACTGTTGGAAATGAACAGGGCAAAGTTCAGTGCGAGCAGAAAAATTCCTGAGTGAAGCATCAGACGGGTATTGTTTTTACTGATCAGGTTGAGAACCATCATGATCAGCTCAATGGCGGCAAGAAATAGGATGAAGAACCCTATAAAGCTCCTGAGATTGAGTCTCAGCAGAAGGCCTTGCATCAGGATTGCTGCAATGGGCAGGAAGAAGATCACAGGATAGAGGAATTTCATGGATTCATTGGACTTTTGGACAAGGGATATCAGGGTCAGCATGAGGATCAGAAAAAACCAGGATAGATCTAGGTACAGTGATGCTCCATTGATATTATGGGGTCCAACAAAAAATGAGTAACTGCCCAGGATGAGGGGAATGACAAAGGATAATCCCATTGCTTTAAGGCATGGATCCTTAAGCCTTATGGAAAGTGACGTAACAAATATATAGGATGAAAAACCGAGCAGCAGAAGCAGTTGAAGCTGATTTTGAAAATTGAGATAAAACATGGGGAACCTCCTTGGGGGGATTCTGTTCCAGGATGGGCGGCACAAAGGCCGCCCCTTAATTTATACATACAATATATCGGCCGGTTTTTGGGTTTCTTATAGCCGGTTCACCCAGGTATTGACCATAAATATCCAGAGAACTATGATTTGAGGAAATTTTTGTGGTATAATTATTTAACTTTAAAGGATGGTCTCCATCAGTAATTATTCTCAAAATAAAAAAGTGCTTGCTATGTAAAAATAATACGTGAAGCGGTTATCCGGCATGTAATGGATCCGTTTCACGGTTTAGCGAAATATTTGGAGGGATCCGCCATGGAATCGACCAAGGTGAAAACATCTGCGGAGAAGCTTGCGGAGAAGGAAGGCATAACCTTTTATCGCATTAATTCCGAAAAATTCAAGACAAACAGGGTTGATATATTCTTTCTGGACAGGCTGGAAAGGCAACGGGCATCAGCAAATGCCATCATACCCTCTGTCCTCAAGAGAGGATGCAGGGATTTTGCAACCCAAAGAGAGCTAGAGACGCGACTTGAAGAGCTATACGGGGCAGTTGTGGATGGCGGCTGCGGCAAGAGGGGCGAAACCCAGTGCATAAGCTTCCATATGTCCCACATAGCAGAAGGCTACACCAGCAGGCAAGATAAGCTCTTTGACCAGTGCAGCCAGCTTTTGATGTGCATCCTCCAGAACCCTGTGGTGGAGGATAATGGGTTCAAGGTTCCTGTGTTCAGGCAGGAGCGGGATAATCTGATAGATCATATCCGGAGCCGGATCAATGACAAGATGCGTTTTTCGTTTTTAAGGTGTTTAGAGGAAATGTGCAGCGGTGAAGCCTATGCCATTCCTGATGAGGGCTATGAGGAGGATGCGCTGCTGCTGACACCGCAGAAAACCTTCGGTATATACCAGGAAATGATCTCATCCTATCCTGGCTTTGTCTACATGTCCGGTTCCATTGATGATGAAAGTGCCCATCGTTTTATTGAACAGTTCTCCAGATTACCACGCACCAATCCTGGAAGGGTCGGGTTTACCGATAACACCAAAACCGTCAAAGAAGTCAGGCGTGTGGATGAGACCATGAATATCAATCAGGGCAAGTTGTGCCTGGGCTTCAGAACAAATGTGATTCCATCCTCACCGGATTATTATCCCCTGGTGGTGTACAACGGCATACTGGGAGGAGATGTTCACTCCAAGCTGTTTCAGAATGTCCGGGAGAAGGCAAGCCTGGCCTACTACGCCCAATCTGTGCTGGAAAAATACAAGGGGCTCATGGTTATTATGAGCGGCATTGAGCAGGAAAACCGGGACAAGGCTGAAGAGATTATCCTCAGGCAGTTTGAGGATATGAGGGAGGGCAGGATCACTCAGGAAGAGCTGGATGCTACAAAGAAATCCCTGAGGACGGGTATCAAAACCATGCAGGACAGTCAGGGCGCTATTGTCGACTTCTTCTTCAGTCAGCATCTGACCCAGGATGGCGAGGATTTTGAGTCCATGGCCCAAAAGCTTGAGTCCGTTACCATTGATGATGTGGTACGGGTTGCCGGACGGATTCAACTGGACACCATTTATTTCTTAAAGCCCGATAACGTGCAGTCATAAAGCACTACCCACAAGCCGTGCCCTAAGAAGGAGGTCTCAGATATGGACTATAAAACAATTACCTATAACAGACTGGGAGAAACCCTTTATGAATATGATCATCCAGCAGGCCTTAAGGCCTTCCTTGTGAAAAAAACAGGCTACAATAAGAAAACTGCATTGTTTGCAACCGACTACGGTTCCATCGATAATGTCTTCGAGAAGAGTGACGGACAGGTTATGCAGGTGCCTGACGGCATAGCCCATTTTTTGGAGCACAAGCTCTTTGAACAGGAAGACGGAAATATGCTGGACAAGTTTTCCAAAATGGGCTCCTCACCCAACGCCTTTACTGCGTTCAATCAGACGGCATACCATTTTTCGTGCACCGACCTTTTCGAGGACAATTTCAGGATGCTCCTGGATTATGTTCAGAATCCCTGGCTCACAGATGAAAATGTTGAGAAGGAGAAGGGGATAATCGCCCAGGAAATCCGTATGTATGAGGATAGCCCGGACTGGAGGCTATTCTTCAACCTGCTGGATTGCCTGTATGTGAATCATCCCGTCAAACTGGACATAGCAGGCACAGTTGAGAGTATTTCCAAAATCAATAAAGAACTCCTTTACGATTGCTACAACACCTTCTATACACCCAGCAACATGGTGGTTGTGGTGGCCGGGGATGTGGAACCCGAGCTGGTATTCAAAACAGTGGATAATATGATAAAATCTAAAGATGGGGGAAAGCCGGAAAAACGGTATCCCGAGGAACCCGAAACTGTGAACATGGAGTATAAGGAGCAGAAACTCCGGGTTTCCATGCCTCTGTTCAATATGGGCATCAAGGATCCGGTACGTCTTGCTGGCTATGACCTTCTCAAGAGGAGGACAGCACTGGGGATTATCCTTGCCTCCATCATGGGCAGAAGTTCGGAGCTTTTTAACCGGCTGTATTATGACGGGCTCATAAATGACTCCTTCCGGTTTGATGCATCGGTGGATCAGAGCTATGGCTTCGTCAACTGGGGAGGTCAATCTTCCGATCCCAACAGAGTGGCTCAGGAAATACGCAGGGAGATTGACTCCACTGTGGAAAACGGCATTGGTCCGGATGTTTTTGAGCGCATCAAAAGATCCCACGAGGGTGTTTTCGTAAGGACGCTCAACTCACCCGATATCATTGCCAGAGAGATGATGGATAGCTATTTCAACAAGACAAGCTATTTCGACCTGAGCAGGGTCTATGAGGAACTGGATATTGATTACACCAACAGTGTTTTAAGAGACCTGTTCACTAAAACAACCGCACTGTCGGTGATCAATCCTATATAAATTGTGGAGGTATGATTATGGGGGTCGACTTTATTGAATTCCCGAAGCTTGGAATCAGGCTGAATGTCAGCCCGGAAGCGTTTGAACTGGGACCGTTTTTAGGAATAGGTCCCATCAGCGTGCACTGGTACGGAATTATCATTGCCACGGCCATTTTGGTGTCACTCATTCTGGCAACCAAGCAGGCCGAAAAATTCAAAATCAGGGAAGAAGACCTGATAGACATGTTTTTACTTGCCCTACCCGTATCGGTCATATTCTCCAGGCTGTTCTTTGTTGTCTTCAAGTGGGACATGTTCAAAAACGATCTGAAGCGCATCCTATATATCTGGGAAGGTGGCGTGGCCATCTATGGAGCGGTTATAGGAGCAATTCTGTCGGTATTCATTTTTTCAAGGGTCAGAAAGATTAATATGTGGACCATGACTGACTTTGCCTGCGTGTACCTTCCTTTGTCACAGGCCATAGGTCGCTGGGGCAATTTCTTCAATCAGGAGCTCTACGGAACAAATACCGATCTGCCCTGGGGTATGACCGGAAGCATCATTCAGGCTTTTCCTGATGCTGGCATCAATCCTGATATACCGGTTCATCCCACCTTTTTGTATGAATCCCTGTGGAATATTTTTATCTTTATCCTCTTGCTTTCCATCAGAAAGAGAAACAAGGTTCCTGGCAGGGTCTTTGCTTGGTATCTGCTTTTGTACAGCCTCGGAAGGTTCATGACTGAATTCATGAGAGTGGATGATTTCCAGTCCGTCAACAATGTGCGCTACAATCAGGCCTTTGCCGCTGTGATATTTTTAGGCGCATTCATTTTCCTTATCATAGCCGCCACCAGGCAGAGAGCCAGAAAGAGAAACCCTGTTTACGACACACCCAGCGCCTATGCTGATATCCTGAACACCATGAAGGATGAAGAGAATTTGCAGCAGGAAGTAGATTCCAATGACACGGAGCCTGTCCTGTCCGATAATGAGAACAGGGAAACTGCTTCAGATCCCATCCCTGAAGCCGATGTCGAGAAACCGGTAGAAGCGGGGAAAGCCAACATAGCCGAAACCGGAGACAATAACGAGATCGTTAGTCCTGAACCTTCTGATGATTAAGCCGGGTTGGGAGCTTTTGACTGAACCAATGAAAACTCAGCAGCGAGGTATAAATATCAGCTTATGTATGCCATAGAGAAAAACCAAGGGCCGTCACTGGTCAAGAATATAGACTGGTTTCTGATCGTGAATGTCATCCTCATCAATGCGATGGGTTTAATCGTGTTGAAGGGGATGTCTTCGCCTGATCAGTTGAATGTACCCAACCTTTTTATGAAACAATTGATAGCCTCAATTCTGGGAATTGCTGTCATGATCATTGTCATGATCATCGACTACAAAGATCTGAAGATACTGGGCATACCAGCCTATTTCATCACCATTTTTCTCCTGGTAGCTGTTCTGTTGGTGGGTACGGGAAGGGAGGAAACTGGAACCCAGGGTTGGCTACTACTGGGGCCATTGAGCATTCAACCCTCGGAACTTGGCAAGGTGGCCATGGTGATCGCCGCAGCCTTCTATTTCGAGAAAATACAGCAGAACCGCAGTATCAAAAATTACATCCTCCTCCTTGCCACCTCGGCGCTGCCCGTCGGGCTGGTGCTCTTGCAGCCGGACTTTGGAACGGCCGTAGTTTATGTTTTCATATTCCTTTGCATGCTTTTTGTAAGCGGCATCAAGTACCGGTATATATTCATTTTTGGAGGGGCGACGCTGCTGGGACTTCCCCTGCTGTGGTTCACAGTTTTGGTGAATGTTTTGAAGGAGCACCAGATACTGCGCATTCTCTCCTTCATCAACCCCGCCGCCTATGAAAATACCAGCGGATACCAGGTGCGCATGGCCATCCGCCATATCGGGAGGGGACAGCTCACCGGAGTAGGTATTGGAAATGGTAAGGCGGTCTTCAATGTCCCAGAGGTGGAAACAGACTCCATCTTTTCGGTGGTGGGAGAGGAGCTTGGTTTTATAGGGGCTGTCATTCTTATAGCACTGTTTACTGCCCTTTTGTTGCGTTGTCTCTATGTTTCACGCTTTGCCAAGGACAAGTTCGGGTCTTTTCTGGTCGTAGGCCTTATGTCCATGTTCCTTTTCCATTTTGTTGAGAACGTGGGCATGAACATAGGCATCCTGCCGGTGACAGGTATACCCCTGCCCTTTATAAGCAGCGGCGGTTCTTCGGTGGTGGTCAACTACCTTGCCATTGGGATAATCGTCAGTGTATCCATGCGAAGGCAGAAGCCCATGTTCGAAACCTGACGGAAGAGGAGTAATCCCGGTGCTGC
>JAAYTP010000010.1 GCA_012518025.1 Clostridiaceae bacterium | reverse complement strand
GGCGGGAAAATCCGTTTGCAGGGTTTGGGAGGAAAGGGCCCGGCAGGTGGACAAAACGGGGATCTGTACCTTACTGTACGTTTCAGTGAGGAAGGGCTGAAACTAAAAGGACATGATATTCTCATGGATTTGCCTATTCTGCCATGGGTTGCTGCCCTGGGAGGGGAGCAAACCGTCAATACTCCCGATGGGAGGATTGTTGTGCGTATACCTGAAGGTATTCAGAGCGGCGGAAGGATCAGGATTCCGGGCAAGGGTTATTACACTCCCTCCGGAGGTCGGGGCGATCTCTTCCTGTCGGTTCGCCTGGTCAATCCCAAAACCCTGACCCAAAGGCAGAGAAGGCTCTATGAACAGCTCAGGGATGAATCCTGACTCGTATATGGGGAATCGGTGAGCTGACAGCATGGATCATGCACTGAGAAAATGTGTTGGAATTGAGGTGATACGATGAATCTTGAAAGATTTACAGAAAAAGCTCAACAGGCTGTGGTTATGTCCCAGCAGAACGCCATACGCATGGATCATCAGCAGGTTGACGGGGAACATATGGCGCTGGCTCTGGTGGAGCAGGAGGATGGGCTGATACCAAGAATCCTTTTGTCTTTGGGGGTAAACCCCGATGAACTGGCTCAAAAGCTCAGAGATGAACTTGAAAGGCAACCCAAGGTATATGGGGCGGCAGCGTCCAATGTATATGCCACAAGGAGGTTCAACCAGGTTCTGCTTAAGGCTGAGGAGATTGCAAAGAAGCACAGGGATGAATATGTAAGCGTTGAACATATATTTATGGCTCTCATGCAGGAAAAAGGAGGCCTTACGAAAGAGTTGATGCAGCAGTATGGTATTGATGCGAAACTCTTTGAAGGAGCCCTTGAGAAAGTTAAGGGAGGCCGACGAGTGACCAGTCAGAATCCCGAAATGGGCTATCAGGCTCTGGAGAGGTATGGACGCGATCTGGTTGAACTGGCCAGAAAAGGAAAGCTTGATCCTGTTATAGGACGGGATGCAGAGATCCGGCGTGTTATCAGGATTCTTTCCCGGAGGACAAAGAACAATCCCGTACTCATCGGAGAGCCCGGCGTGGGCAAAACTGCGGTTGTGGAAGGCCTGGCCCAGCGCATTCTTAAGGGTGATGTTCCCGATGGACTCAAGAATAAAACCCTGTTTGCATTGGATATAGGGACTCTGATAGCAGGTGCCAAATTCCGAGGAGAGTTTGAGGAACGACTGAAAGCGGTTATCAACGAGATCGCAGAGTCGGACGGACGGATCATCCTATTTATTGATGAGCTCCACAATATCGTGGGGGCAGGAAAGGCGGAGGGAGCCATGGACGCCGGCAATATCCTCAAACCCATGCTGGCAAGGGGAGAGCTCCATTGTATAGGCGCCACCACCCTCGATGAATACAGAGAGTATATTGAAAAGGATGCGGCTCTGGAGCGCCGATTCCAGCCCGTCATGGTGGATCAGCCTACGGTGGAGGATACCATATCAATCTTAAGAGGCCTCAAAGAACGTTTTGAGATTCACCACGGAGTCCGGATAACCGATAATGCCATCATTGCCTGTGCTGTTTTGTCAAACCGATATATTTCCGATCGCTTTCTTCCCGATAAAGCCATTGATCTGATGGATGAGGCAGCTGCCATGCTGAGAACAGAAATAGACAGTATGCCATCCGAGTTGGATGAAATAAGCAGAAGGATCATGCAGCTTGAGATTGAGATGCAGGCCTTGAAGAAAGAGACCGACAGGGGATCAAGGGAAAGGCTCTCTGCCATTGAGGAAGAGATTGCAGAGCTTAAGGATCGTTCCAACCAGATGAAGGCTCAATGGGAGTTGGAGAAGGAATATATCAGAAGGGAAAAGGAACTGAAAGAGCAGATTGAACAGGTGCGCCTGGAGATAGAACAGGCGGAGAGGAGCTATGATCTGGAAAGGCTTGCTGTGTTGCAGCATGGCAGGCTGCCTGAGCTGGAAGGACTATTGAAGGCTGAAAAACAGAAGCAACAGGAGCTGAAAAGCCGCATGCTCAAGGAAGAGGTTACCGAGGAGGAAATAGCCGAAATCGTTTCCAAGTGGACCGGGATCCCGATAACACGCTTAATGGAGGAGGAAAAGGAGAAACTTCTTAATCTGGACAAGATACTTCATAAGCGGGTAATCGGGCAGGGCGAGGCTGTCCAGGCCGTGGCTGATGCGGTTCTGCGTGCCAGGGCAGGTCTTAAGGATATCAAAAGACCCATCGGTTCCTTCATATTCCTCGGACCTACGGGAGTCGGTAAAACCGAGCTTGCCAGAGCTCTTTCGGAGGCGCTTTTCGACTCTGAAGACAATATGATCCGTATCGATATGAGCGAGTATATGGAAAAGCATGCTGTGGCAAGGCTCATAGGTGCTCCTCCTGGATATGTGGGCTATGAGGAAGGAGGACAGCTTACCGAAGCGGTACGACGAAAGCCTTATAGTGTCATACTCTTTGATGAGATTGAGAAAGCGCACCCCGATGTCTTTAATATTCTGCTGCAGATCCTGGATGACGGAAGGCTCACAGACAGCCAGGGGCGTGTGGTGAACTTCAAGAATACAGTGATCATCATGACATCCAATATAGGAAGCGATATACTTTTGGAGGATGCAGGTGAAGAGGGAGAACTCAGCGATGAAGTCAGGGATAGGGTCATGGCACGGCTGAGGAGTGGATTCAGACCGGAGTTTCTCAATCGCATAGATGAAATCGTTCTGTTTAAGCCCCTCACCAGAGAAGAACTTAAGGCAATAGTAGGATTGGTACTAGAAGGTCTGTCTCAGCGCCTGGAGGATCGGCATATCCGTCTGGAAGCAACAGATAATGCATTGGATCTGATTGTGGAAGAGGGCTGGTCACCTGTATATGGGGCACGTCCGGTGAAGCGGTTTATTCAGAAGATGGTGGAAACCGGGCTTGGCAGGATGATCATAAACGGTGACATAGCAGAAGGGGATACGGCAATCATCGATACCGACGATGAGAGCCTTGCTATAAAGAAAAAACAGGTATAATAAAGGAGAGCTAAAAGCTCTCCTTTACGATCACAGCGTTTTCAGAGAATTAATACCTGTCACGATTTGCCATCCTCTGAGCCTTTCTGGCCCTTCTGCACTCGTAACATCTCTGGGGCTCGTTTTCAAATCCCTTTTCCTTGTAGAATTCCTGTTCTCCCTCTGTAAAGATGAAGTCTGAGCCGCAATCTTTGCACTTTAGAGTTTTGTCTGCCATTATCCGCAAACCTCCTTGAAAATTTTCGGATTATCCAATTCTTGACCCATGACCCATATCCGAATATCTAGGAAGGATGGGGGCAGTTCAAAATTGTTAAATCCATAATGATGATTAAATCATCT
>JAAYTP010000001.1 GCA_012518025.1 Clostridiaceae bacterium | reverse complement strand
ATTTCGAAACAGAATACTCCATGTAATGGCTTAATATGGTTCTTTTAAATGAAACTGGCAGACAATCTAAATGACCATCTGCCAGTAACATATAGCGATTTCATTTTACTTTGTCCTACCCCAACAATTGACGCAGAACCTATTTTATACAATCAGAAACAATAGAAACGTCCCCTTAAGACATGCTGTCCTGAGGGGACGTTGTAGAAATCAATCTATAAATACAGCGGAATACCAGTTTTGGGGATCATTCCGGTCTCTCAAGGTTTCCAAGGGAAGACCAAACTGACGGACTGTTTTAAACACATCGATCCCCACACTGTGGAAAGCAGGTCTCGCCTTTTTGGGGTTGGCGCACCTGGCTCCTGAAAAGCCGGTGCATTTTTCACAGCAAGCACAGTCGCTCATGGAAAATGCAAAATAATACCCGTCCATAAAAGCTCTCCTTTCCACCTCGAAGGAAACATCCTGAGACACCTTTTTATCTGTGGAATGGATTATTATGCCCCTAGTATATCTTCTCAACACCTTTTCATATTCCCAGGGCATCAGTGACCCATTGCGGGACGGGCAGGTATGTCCGTATCCCCAGTCGGAACAGCCGAACATGCACTTAAGAATGGTTCTGGAATCGAACACAATCTGATCAATGGTAAAGGGTACGGCATGATCGGCTCCAAGTTCCAATGCTGCTTTACAATACTTCTCCATTATCCTGATGTCTCTCCTTGCTGTTTGTTGCGGTTTAAGTTGTCTACCAGATGATTATACACAACAAACCAACAATAATGAAGACCTGTATATATCTTCAAATCCTATTGGAATTCGAAGAATATCTCTGTTACAGGTCTTATCAGGTCATGTGCCCAATCACCTTCAATCAGTTCAAAGGAGAGGAACATGAACACGCTGAAAAGAATGGACAGGATCAACAGGATGGTCGGTATAACCTTCGCCTTCTTAACAACAATTTTGAGGTTTAGGGTATAAATCAGCAATACCACTGCAACAACAGGGGTCATTAGTCTAAGGGTGTCTACACTCAAATTGTTGATGGGGTTTTGGGATTCGGGATATGTAAACCACAGGAATACCCAAACGCCAATAAAGGCCAGCATCCCAATCCATAGTATGGTGAATACCCACGGAAACCTTTTTTTCGGTTTTTTCGGAGCCGCTGGCTGCTGAGCCTGTTGGGGATAACTGGGCTGCTGATAGCTCTGCGCCGGCTGAGCAGGCTGGTGGCTGGGCTGCGGCGGTTGAGGCTGGATGAATGCTTGAGCATAAGCCTGCTGCTGTATTTGCTCAGGTTCTGAGGAGGCTGTCTGTTGTTGCTGTGGAGCCGCTGATGTTGATTCTGGATAGGCCGGTTGCTGTTGTGCCGTAGGCTCAGCCTCTATTGACGGTTCCTGATAATCTTGCTCAGACTGATCGCTTGCATCCGGTTCTCCATAGTTTTCAGCCTCAGAAACGGGCTCTGGAGTCTTAATTTCTTCAGCATCTTGATATACGGATTCTTCAGGGGTTTGAACCGCCTGCTCCTGCTCTTGGATAACGGCTTCCTGCTTTTGACCGCAGTTCGGGCAGAACACAGCTTCAACAGGAATGCTATTGCCACAGGATGAACACATTTTAATATCTCCCATGTAATCGCCTCCAATACTTTCTATTAGGTAGATTCTATCAAATAGTGGAAATACATTCAACAACATTTTCCAAGCCGGTCTTAAGGAAGGGAAATCAAGTTTTCTTTTTATCAAGCTGATTCCCATATGGTATGGAGTCCAACCATGGGATTGACGCTGCCAGCAATCCATGTTAGTATAGTCATAAATTCCAAGGAAAGGATAGCTTCCAGATACCTTTCAATTACGGTATCGGAACAGGGTAACGCGATGAGGATTTGCTAATTTCGGATTGCTTATGCTATACAGTATGTTTTTGTATGTTCCGGAATTGGCTTTCTATATCCTTTTTGCGTATCATTCTTCCCTGTGAAGCTGTAGCTTTATGATTGACGCATGCCTTCCGGAACACTTCGGGAGGTTATTTTTATGTCATTGGTTCTGCAGGCAGATAATATCAGTAAAAGTTTCGGCGAACAGCAAATATTCAAATCCCTTTCATTGAAGATATATTCAGGTGAGCGCATCGGGATTACCGGACCCAACGGGGCAGGCAAATCCACGCTGTTAAAGGTTCTTTCAGGATTGGAAAGCCCGGATGAAGGTTCTGTCAGGATTTATACCTCCTTCTCCTTTCTGAGGCAGCAGGACGACGGCGTTCCGGAATCCGTGGATCCCCTTTACCAGGCCAATGCCAATCAGCGCCTTGTGGGTATGTTGAATTTGGATACCAATATGCATCATGCCCATTTAAGTGGCGGCGAGAGAGCTAAGGCACGCTTTATACAAGCCTTTGATCCTGATTGCGGGATCCTGTTTGCCGATGAGCCCACCAGCAACCTGGATATGGAATCATCGGAGATCATCCAAAAAGAGCTGGAAGGCTTTAAGGGAACCCTTTTCCTTGTCTCCCATGACAGAGAACTTCTGGACCGGCTGTGTGACACTATGATAGAGATCATGAACGGTGAGGTCAGGATTTACACGGGTAACTATTCCCAGTATGTTAGGCAACGGGAAGCCGACTATCAAAGGCAGACCCTAGAATACGAGTCTTATATAAAAGAACGTAACCGTCTTAAGGGACGGATCTTAGAACGAAGCTCCAATATGAAAGCCGTCAGGAAGTCACCACGCCGAATGGGAAACTCGGAAGCCCGTCTCCACAAAAGAAGGGAAACCGCCACCCAAAAAAAGCTTAATCAGGCCATCGATCAACTGGAAACAAGGCTTGAAAGGCTTGAAAAGCTTGAAAAGAAGGATAAACCTAAGGAACTTCCCCAAGTGGCCATAATGATTGAACCACCCAACAATCCCATATCTTCCAAAGCAGTACGCGCCAAAAACCTGACCATAGGTTTTAAATCCCGCAAGCTGCTTTCAAACGCCTGTTTTGAGATCCCAACCGGAAAGAGGACAGCTCTTATAGGGAAGAACGGCAGCGGCAAAACCACCCTGGCCAATTTGATTGCTGAAAGGGACGATCGTCTCACAATAGCACCGGGTGTTCAATTTGGATATTTCAAACAGGATTTCTCCATCCTGGATGAATCAAGAACCATCCTGGAGAATGTCATGGAAGGAAGTGCAAAGCCGGAACATGTGGTCAGGGGTGTCCTTGCAAGGCTCCTGATACCGGCCGGCCATGTTAATAAAAGGATATCCCTCATCAGCGGTGGTGAGAAGGTGAAGGTTTCAATAGCCAAGCTCTTGGTTTCGCAGGCCAACTTCATCATTTTAGATGAGCCTACCAACTATCTTGATATTTTCTCAATGGAGGCTTTGGAGAGTGTTCTACGCGATTATACAGGGACGCTGCTCCTGATTTCCCATGACAGGAAGTTTGTTGAAAACATTGCACAACGGTTGCTCATTATCGAGGGGAACCATCTGAAAACCTTTGAAGGTTCATTTGAGGATTACAGGGATAGCCAAAGGGCAAGAGATGACCAGATCCCGGCAGATTCCAGACTGGAGGAAACCATCCGGCAGATGAAATTGGCCGAGTTGTCTGCCAGGATTTACTCCTGCAGCGATGATAGCCTTAAGCAGGAATTGGAGGCTCAATATCGGGCCTTGCTGGAAAACAGATAATAAGTATTCTGCCACAAGGGAGGCATGAACAGTGCCTCCCTCATATCGGTATATGGTTATGGCTTAGTTTTCAGGGTGATTTCGGTAAGCTCCGGTCTGTTGAACAGCCGCACATTGATTACCGAGTTGCCCAATCCCCTGTTAACGATCATGCGGCTGGAGCCTTTCTCAAAAAGTCCGGCATCGAATTCCGGAAAGAAAACATGCTCAGGAGACAAAAGCCCGCCTTTAAATGGAACTTGAATAATTCCTCCATGCATGTGCCCCGAAAGGACCAGATCTGCCCCCCACTCCGCATATTCATTGAAATAGGATGGGCTGTGAGCCAGTAAGAGGTGGAAGCCACTGCTGGCCGGTCCAAGTGCACTTTCAATATATGAGGTCTTGAGCAATAGGCTGTCGTCAGCATAGGGATCGTCTCGTCGGGAATAATGATAAAGCTGCAGAGTCAGACCGCTGATATGTATTCTGTCCCCATCCTTCTCCAGGATTTTTGTCTGGTTATCAAGGATATACACACCTGATTCTTTAACCTGGTTGATGAAGGATTCATAGCCATAATCTGATTCGCTTCCATGCTCGTACCACTGCGCTATCTGCTCATGATTTCCAAGGCACATATATATGGAATACCTGTCTCCAATACTTTCAAGAAAGTTAAGAAAGGCCTGTCCGTCCTTAGCATTTGAACTTATCATATCACCGGTGCAAACCACAATATCCGGATCAAAATCCTGGATACGCTTTACTAATGTGCCATTCTTATGCCCGAACTCAATAC
The DNA here is from genome assembly GCA_012518025.1 of Clostridiaceae bacterium. Taxonomy (GTDB): domain Bacteria; phylum Bacillota; class Clostridia; order DSM-8532; family DSM-8532; genus Thermoclostridium_A. Next base: position 3,627 of record JAAYTP010000001.1, on the reverse strand, counting down.
CATGCATATCGCTTATCAGAGCGATTCTATACCCATCAAAGCCCTTAGGCAACCCATCATAGGAAAGAGTAAACCTTGTGGTCTGGAGGCTGAAATTCTGCCAATACCAGATCAAGGCCAGAAGAATTAGGCCGATAACAATATATAGACAGCCAAAAGGCTTTTTCTTCTTCATTTTCCCACCTCTGAATTTCAGTATACAGAGCCCTATTCTTCAAAAAGCCCCAGGGTGTAATCAATCAGCGATGAATCACCCCATAGTCCACGACCGGGAACCACAATTTCTATACTGTCATAACGGCTTAAGATGCTGGTCAATGAGTCCGGCCAGGCTCTACTTACTTTGGAATTCACCAGGGAACTGGCTCCATACTCTTTTACAAGATTTCCTGCATATAATAGGTTATATTTATCGATCCAAACTATGGTGTTATTATCGGAGTAACCCGCCCCGGGAAAAAATATCTCAAAATCCATATCCCCGTATGTGATGCAGCCTTCATCACCTTCCAGCACCGTATCGGGCTCCAAAAGCCCAATCTCAACGACGTTTCGGGCCACCCTGTCGAGGCATGTTAGCCTTATATCCTTATCCTTCAGGCAACGCAGGCCGCCTGTATATTCTGCCGTCACGTCAGTAACAATGGCATCGGTAAATTTGCTGTTAAAATGTTCAAGAGCCAGCTTGTCAAGGCTGTCCATCTGATTGCCGGTCCAAGGTGCGTTTACCAAAACAAGACCGCTGTTTGTGAGCACAACAAGCCCATTATGCGGTCTGAGAACTCCGCCAATTTCATAATAGGAGGTATGAACCCAAACCGAATCGTTGATCCTGGCCAGTTCAACAATGTCGGTGTACTCTTCCCCATATTTCAGGAATGCCTCATCCGGTCTTCTAAGATCAGTATCAGAGCCATTCCCTGCCTGGTCTCCACAGCCTGTGGCAAACAAAAATAAAGCTATGCACAGAACACCGGCCACTTTCTTTATGGTCTTCATATCTCCCCTTCTCCTTTGTGAATATGTATTAATTAGATGGAGGCCGATTTTTGGAGGTTCCGATTTTGCCTGATAACAAGTATACACCATTATAAGAAAAATGGCAGGTAATGAAAAGGACTATTTACCATGAACGCCATTCATGGACACTTTCATATAATATGGTATGGCATGTTATGGGGAATGGGTGCTGATGAAGGATTTTTTATGTTCAGATATCAATACCGGTTGGAAGCCTGTGACCCGTGAGGATGGTCTGAATACCCCTGTTGGGGAGAACCTGCATCCGGATAATCCGAACGATAATGATCAGGCTCAATATGGATTGTTGATGGTTGACACTCATATCCGGGAAATACTTCGCATGCTCGGGGAAATACAGCGTGAGATTAATAGCATGAAACAGCTGATGATTGACATGAAAAACCCCGGTACTGCTCCAAAGAAAAAGAAAAAGTTAAAACCGCATAAAAACCGTCTGGCTAGAAAATTGACCATTTAGGGAGAGATTTATCATGTCCGAGTCTGTGAACTCTGTTTATGACTGGCAGCAAATAGAAATCTTTACCCGGCAGATACTTGGCAAAAAAGTCTTCCGGGACATCTGTACATTCTGGCAGGATAAACCTGATAATCAGCCTGATCAGGGTACAAAACAGCCTATGAGGCTCTATATTATCAATGATGGCGCCTGCCCGGGGACTTCCCCCTCTTCCGGGTCTGCTGTCAAGTGCGTGAAGTTATGCAAAAGAGCTGTTTTACCCGATTATCCGAAGAACACCATCACAGGAACAAAAAAATCAAGGATTAGTTATCGATACTGTCTCATCCTTCTGGTGGAATATGAAAACGGCGAATTCAAGGTAATAACCCTCCCCCGCCAATTATCCGCTCTTGGCTCTCACTACTCTGGTTCTGTCATGGCTTTTTGTGAGATGATAACCCCGGATGAGAAAACCCCGATCCCACAAAGCAATAACACCGCTGGTTTCTGTGAAAAATTGACCCTTATAACCGAAGGTAGTACCTTTTCTGCATTTGACTATATGATGACATTTCCCATCAATACCTTCGAGCCCGGGATAAGTTCAGTAGATCTGGAAAACCCTACTCTCCAGTCAACCATTCTTCTGTCGAATCTAAGATATGAGTCCGACGTGGCAGAACCCTTTCTCGCACCTGCCGGAGAGGCTAACTTCATATGGACTACAGCTGTGGATTTCATGCTTTATGAGGACATCACTATAAAGCTTGGAGTGGATCAGGATATTGTGGTTCAAGGCTTATCAGAACTATAATCCCGTAACCATGCCCTTATTCTTTGCATACCATAATATAGGACAACCTTCCGGAGGTGAAACCAATGAATAATGAACAAGAGCAGATTCTGGTTCTTCAATTGCTTCTTTTGCAGCAGAAGATACTTCAATTGGCTTTCATAAAAGGGCTCGTAAGGGATGAGCTTGTCAGATTGTATTATGAGGAGCAGAATGGGATCATAAGTTGAATCCCTGTTCCTATAAAACCATTCATGGCTGCCACCAGGCTGTGTTAAATATCGGCTGCTTTTGGCTTTACGCAGCCTGGCGGTTTCTCTTATAGTAACATGGCTCATTGTCCATTGTATTTGTCCAAAAGCAGCAGGAGCTTACTTATGATTTCTTCCCGTTCCCTCAGCTCTGACTTAAGATGTGCAATGGTCTTCTTACAGGTTTGTATTTCATCCTCCAGGGCTTTATTGAACTTTTTGAGGCTGCAGTTTTCATCCTTCACTTTAGATTCTGATGCTTCAAACTGAATTGGAAGTGTATTTTCCTGGTTCCCAAATAGCCTGCTTATTTTGATAAGTTTTACAAGATGATCGATACATGTTAATGCATCATCAAGTCCAATACTGTTAATGACGGTTCTCCAATTGACGCTTTCGATCTTATCTCCGGTTTCGGGCTGTTCCTTTCCGCATTCAATAATATTGGAATAGTATGAGAAGGTTGCAAAATACTCTATGGAAGCACTGAGGGTCAAATTGATTCCCGTGCCATCCTCCGTTATGACATATCTGTAGGCCAAGTCATTTATTACTGGAACGACTAATAAATTTTCATTTTTTGAAGGCCATTTTAAAAGTTCGTGAAAATCTGGGGATAGTCTTTTTTTACAGGACAGCTTTTTTATTTTGTTTATACATTCACCAGCATTATCAAGATGCTCAAATATAAGCTCTACAATAAACGCGGCTTCTAACATGATGGAATCAGAAGCGTAATTTGTCTTAAAACTCACCTCATAAACAAAACAGGAGGTAATGCCCAGCACCCTGCCCTGATCTTTTTCAAGCAGACATACTTCTTCGTCATAAAGAACCTCACGCTCTATTTTTGTCCTGCCTGCAATACTTGTGGTCAGAAACAACCGGGCACCCCCTTGGAAACTTCTCTTTTATTATATGTCAGACTAAAGAATGAAAAGCATAAACCTATCCTCATAGCCGATGAACATATGAGAGTAACAGAAACAAAAATCCTCCCACCATGAAGGCTGATGTAAGGCAATATTATGTACTATTGCTATAATATATATATTTATGTAACATAGTTATGTTATGTTTAGCCTTTATTTGGTTACACT
>JAAYTP010000068.1 GCA_012518025.1 Clostridiaceae bacterium | reverse complement strand
CCTTTTTTAACCTCATTCGGCTTCCCTTCAGTGTTTTCATGGCTTACACCCCTCTTGGGCATAAGGCCTTTGGTTTAAGATACTGGCCTCATAACCGAAAAAATGACGCTTCTTGCCAAAGATTGTCCCATAATATAGAATTAACGGTGTAAGCTTTTTCCTCATGCCGGGTAGGCGCCCTGTGCCAGGCTGGAGGATATATGGATTGGTTTGATTTATTTAAGGGCTAATCTCTTCTTTCTGTGCCTAAAGGGAGTAGAAATGGACAGGTCAAGCATCAAACCGGGGCAACTGATCAGCCTCACAACCAATTCCGCATTCTATAAGAATCTTTATGAAAGCCGGGTCATAGCTGTGGACAAGGATATGCTCTGCATCAGCATGCCGTCCTATAAAGGCCTGTTTGTACCCCTTAATGTGGGTTTTATCCTAAACATTAAGATCTTTACCGACTCCGGCACCATTGAGTTTACCACAGAGGTTCTGTACAGAAACGTAACCGAACGCAAGCTATATGTCCGCATGCCCATCCACGAAAGCGCACCGGCTGCGCCAGCAACGGGAAACTGCCGCTTCGTCACCATCACCAGCGGAAAGGGCGGTGTGGGCAAAACCACCTTTACCATCAATCTGGCCATATGGCTTGCACATTTAGGCCGTAAGGTGGTCATTCTGGATGCGGATCTGGGTATGGCCAATATCGATGTCTTACTAAAGACCAGCACACGATACAGCATTGTGGATGTTATAGACGGTACCAAGGGAATTAACGAAGTTATTACCCAGGCGCCGGGAGGCATCAGCATAATAGCAGGGGGAAGCGGCATTCAAAAACTAGCCAGCCTGTCTGAGGCAGAATACAACCGTATCTCTGCAGGCTTCAGCTATTTGGAAAACCATTATGATTTTGTTCTACTAGATACCGGTGCAGGCCTTTCCAGAAACGTGACCAACTTTATCTATGCATCAGACGAAACCATCATTCTCACAACACCGGAGCCCCATGCCATCACCGATGCCTATTCCATCATAAAAGTCATACTGGAACAAACCCATAACCTGAACCTGCGACTTGTGGTCAATAAATGCGAAAGCCCCGGTGAAGGTGCTGAAGTGATAAAACGCATCACCGGGGTTGTGAGGAACTTCCTGAACTATTCCATTGACCCGATGGGCTGTATCCCCGATTCCAAGCTGGTTGGAAGATCTATCAGGGAACAGGTTCCCTTCTCATTGTCCAACCCCTCATCAGAAGTGTCGCGATCAATGAAGGAGCTGGCTGAAAAGCTCTGCCGTTTTCCCAGTCAGGATGAGGCAGGAGGGTTTCATGAGTCAAGGATATCCTCTTTTGTAGGAAAGTTCATGAAGCTTTTCCAGGCAAGATAATCACTTATTCCTTCTCAAACATGTCCTTTCCCACACCGCAGTCGGGGCATACCCAGTCATCAGGAAGATCTTCAAATGAGGTGCCTGGTTCTATCCCGTTATCGGGGTCCCCCACTTCGGGATCATAAACATAACCGCAGATTGTGCAAACCCATTTTTCCATATCCATGCTCCTTTCTGAATCAGCAATTTGACAGCAACATCTTGTCAAAGGGCATCATTCCCTTAAAGATATTGCCTGGTTAATGAATATATACCCCGGTGGGGAAATTAAAAACCGCGGATGGAATTAATTATATTTTGTTAAGGTCAGGTCGTTACGGATGGGCAAAGTGATAAACTCATTGAAGGCCATATGCACGCCACGGGCGATGATATCAGCCATACGCATAACCACTGACAGCCTTGTACTCTGAAGTACCAAAAAATCCATAAACCCGCCTGTATTTACAATGCCGGTGATATGCATATCTCCAACGGGCGGCAGATCCTTCTTTAGTCCGGCTCCCGGCTTGAGGGGGCCGCGCCCCACAGATATGCTGCCCACATGCTCAAGTATTCCCAGTGATGCATCAATGGCTACCATATAGGCACGGGGAAGCTGATACGCCGTTTTAATCATCACTTCCTCGAGGTTTTTTGCATGAACCGGTTCTTCGAGAGTACCCAGCACTTGAATTCCTGGAAGTCTCCATTTGCTGAGCATATCCCCCACCAGAGGTCCCAGCGAGTCACCTGTTGACCTGTCGGTGCCGATACACATCACCACAATGGGCCTTCTGCAGTAGGAATCTTTTTTATGCTTAAGACCGGCAGCGGTCATCAGTTCAGACACAGCCCGCGCAACCTTGAATGCTGCAAATTTATCGTCAGACCTGAAATAGCCTTTACCGTCCAAATTTACACGCAACTTTCCAATTTACTCAATAAATAAGTATTCCCACAGCATGTCCCAATATACTATTCCAGATCCATTTTCACCCGCTTACCGGGGATGTGTTTACGTTCCGCGACACAGGCTTAAGGAAATTTGACCAAAATACTTTTCAGCCTTGTACAAGTCGGCTATGATTAGATATATTTCCATAGACGGAGGCTTTCGCACCCCTCTATGGTTTGTTCTGTTTTCTGATGGTATCAGACAGGCCGCCTGGAAAGGCGGCCTGCTTGATCTATTCTATATTTTTCATTGACAGTGAGATCCGCTTGCGCTTTAAATCCACATCCAAAACCCGTACCTTGACAATATCCCCCACCGAGACTACTTCCATGGCGTTTCGGACAAAACGATCACACAGCTCTGAGATATGAACCAATCCGTCCTGGTGAACCCCTATATCCACGAAGGCTCCGAAATCCACCACATTTCTTACCGTCCCGTTGAGTACCATTCCGGGCTTGAGATCCTCCATCTCCATGATATCCTCCGTCATGAGCGGCGGCGGCAGTTCATCACGGGGATCACGACCCGGCTTCATCAGTTCCCTGAGAATATCCGCAAGGGTTGGTACACCAATCCCTATTTTTTGCGCAACCTCTTCAAGCCCGATTTCAGATACCTTCTTTTGGATGTCTGTCAGGCGTCTTTCAGCCACATCCTCCAGGGTATGCCCTGTCAGCTTAAGAAGCTTTTCGCATCCCTCGTAGGACTCCGGATGAACCGAGGTATTGTCCAGAATGTTCTTTGCACCGGGTATCCTTAAAAAACCGGCGCATTGCTCAAAGGTCTTAGCACCAAGTTTACTGACCTTCAGCAGCTCTTTCCTGCTCTTGAAACTGCCGTTTTCTTCCCTCCAGACAACGATATTCTGGGCAATGGCAGTATTTATCCCTGCCACATGGGACAGAAGGGCAGCAGATGCGGTGTTCAGATCCACTCCAACGCTGTTTACACAGTCCTCAACAACCCCCGAAAGGGTCTGTCCAAGCCTCTTTTGGTTCATGTCATGCTGATACTGCCCAACCCCTATGGCCTTGGGGTCGATCTTTACCAGCTCGGCAAGAGGATCCTGAAGCCTTCTGGCAATGGAAACCGCACTTCTTAAGGATGCATCCAGATCCGGAAATTCCTCAGAACCCAGCTTTGAAGCTGAATAGACCGATGCGCCCGCCTCGCTGACCACCATGTATTTGACACCGCGGTTCATTTCCCTGATAACCCCGGCAGTAAATATTTCGGTTTCCCGTGAAGCAGTGCCGTTCCCAATAGCAATAACCTCCACGCCGTACTTTTCGATAAGTGCCTTTACCACCTTGCCAGATTCTTCAGTCCGGTTTTGCGGCGGCGTGGGATAAATAACACCTGTATAAAGTACCTTTCCGGTTTCACTTACTACAGCCAGTTTGACTCCTGTCCGATAAGCCGGATCCATACCCAGCACCACTTTGCCCTTCACCGGAGGCTGGAGCAGCAGATTCCTCAGGTTTTCTGCAAACACCTTGATGGCCTGCTCGGACGCCGTTTCTGTCAGGCTTGATCGGATTTCATTCTCAATGGAGGGCTTGATCAGACGGGAGTAGGCGTCCTCCACAGCCCTCTCCACATAGGTTTTGAAGATGGAAGCATCCTTTAATACCGACCGGCTTTTAAGCCAATCCAGTATTCTTTCTTCAGGAGGATCCAGCTTCACCGACAGATATCCCTCCCGTTCACCCCTGTTAATGGCAAGAACACGGTGAGGCGCAATTCTGGCTACTGGCTCCTTGAAGTCATAATACATTTGATAGGGCGAGTCCTCTTCCTTTTTAGCTGAAGTCACCAGGATACCTTCCCGGAAGGTCATTTCACGGATAGCCTTTCTGTATTCCGCATTATCCGAGATCATCTCAGCTATGATGTCAAGCGCCCCTGCGATGGCCTCTTCAGTGCTGTTAACCCCCTTCTCTTCGTCTATATAGAGTGCAGCCACCTCCGCAGCATCACCGGTTTTCTGGCTTTGGGCATAGATGACCGTTGCCAGCGGTTCCAGCCCCTTCTCCCGCGCAATGGATGCCCGGGTTCGCCTCTTGGGTTTAAAAGGCCTGTATATATCCTCTATCTCTTGAAGAGTTTCGGCCTTGCTCAAGGCTTCCTCAACCTCTCCGCTCAGCTTGTCCTGCGATTCAATAAGGCGCCGGACTTCCTCCCGGCGCTGTTCCAGGTTCCTCAGGTATGTCAGGCGGTCAAACAGCTCTCTAAGCTGCTGATCATCCAGACCACCGGTAACCTCCTTCCGGTATCGGGCTATGAACGGAATGGTATTGCCGTCATCAATAAGTTTTACCGTATTCTCAACCTGTGATCTTTTTATATTAAGTTGGCTGGCCAGCCGCAACAGAATATCGGACATCATAGAACTCCTTTCCCTCATTAAAATTATCTCTTTCAAACATTCTAAACCGCAGGGACGGTATTGTAAACAGATTTTCCCTCTTTACATAGAACATATGTTCGTTTATAATGAGGTTGCATAACTGTTTAAAGAAATTGCCACACTCCTGTCATTGCGAGAAGGCTTTGCCAACGAAGCAATCCCGGCGATTGCCACGCTACGCTGGCGCTGCGCTCATAATGACAATTCTGGGGGCGAGTGGTGAGAGGTTGGAGTAGAAGAATGAATGCAAAACAAAGACATAGAATCATCCTCTGTCTTACGGCTGGGAGGGAGCTTGATGAAGATCTTGATGAAAAGTGTGGATATGATTTGCCTGAGCAGCAGCAGGGGCGAAATCAGACCCCTTAAGTTTCGCATTCAGGAAGACACTGGTGAATCGCACATCGTTAAGATAGATCGTATCATTTCAAAGAAGGAGGAAAAAATCGCGGGCAACCCCATGCTGGTGTTTGTCGTACAAAGCGTAATGGATGGCACAGAGCGCATTTATGAGATGAAATATGAAATCCGGACATCACGCTGGTATTTGTATAAGCTGTAGCCATCATTTTCGTGAATTGACACATTGCACTTCAGGAGGAAATTACCACGCTTCACTGCGTTTGGCCCGCAATGACAGTGAGGGATCCCGTAAAACAAGGGCGCATTGCGATAAGGCGCCGAAACATCCTGTGAGAATGAGATAAGGGCGGCTGCTGTTACTCACCTCAAGTATGTCATTGCGAGGAGCAATACGACGAAGCAATCTCGTAGATCGCCGCACTCCGCTGCGCTTCGTTCGCGATGACAGTTTGGATGTGGGATGTGTGAGGTTAGAGGTGGGAATATAAGATGGGCTTTGAGGTCGGAGATTGCCACGCTCCGCCCGCAATGACATTAAGGGATCCCGTAAAACAAGGGCGTATTGCGATAAGGTGCTAAAACTCTCTGTGAGAATGAGATAAGGGCGGCTGCTGTTACTCACCTCAAGCATGTCATTGCGAGGAGCAATGCGACGAAGCAATCTCGTAGATCGTCTCGCTTTGCTTACAAT
>JAAYTP010000009.1 GCA_012518025.1 Clostridiaceae bacterium | reverse complement strand
GAATGAGGGTCGGCTGAACTCGCTCCGCTCTAACAACAGCCGACCTTATCCCATTCTCACAGGATGTTTCGGCGACTTATCGCAATGCGCCCTTGTTTTACGGGATCCCTTACCGAATGCTGTCTGTAATGCTAGCGTGGTAAATGTATCCATGGATCCCGTAAAGCCCGGTCGCTGTGCTGCACAAAGAGGTGTCATTGCGAGCGGAACGCAGTGAAGCGTGGCAATCTCCGACCCCAAAGCCCATCCTGCACTCGCACATCTCACATCCCGCTTCCCATCTCACATCCCACATCCTACTCAATATACTCTGTTCCGTCGGCTTCATCGGGGCTGCTTTTACTGAATCCCAAAATTTTGGGGTGCCTCAGGCTTCCATCGTTGGTCCACTCAAGGAAACTGACCCAACATGTGAGTATGGGTTTAAACCATACCATGTCTCCTGCGCCTGAGGTAACAGGGAAGGGCGGTGATTCAGATATCAAAAACTCCATGTTTTCCTGAAGGAGGCGGAAGTGTTCCCGGGTAAGCCCCAGGGAGGCCTTCCCTATATAGAGCCATTCTCCATGGGGCTTGATACCCAAAAGGAGGGAAACAGGGACACCACCTTTCATGGACAGGCCGCAAACAGCCGAAATGAGCTTTTTATGCAATTTTGTCTTGTACCAGTCTTTGTGCTTTTTGCCGCCAATATATGGGCTGTCGGCTCGTTTTGAAACAATTCCTTCCCAGCCTTTTTGCTTCATAAGGTTTAAAAGTGCATCCCCATCGGAAAAATCATGGGTTACCGCCACATTCTGGCCCGGGGCAAGCTTTTCTTCCAGGATGGCTTTTCTCTGCCTTAAGGGGTGTGATCTCAGATCCTTTCCGTCAAGGCTCATGATATCAAATACGATATACCGGGCGGGGCTCTGCTTTGAATAAAGGGATACCCTGGATGGATCACCCACCCTCTCCCGGGTAAGCACATGATAAAAGGACGGTTTTTGGTTTTGGTCGAACACGACGATTTCACCGTCCAGCCAGGCACTTTTTGCCTGAAGTTTCTCTGTTATCTCATCCAACTCGGGATAAAAGCCTGTACGGTCACGCTTATTCCGGGTAAAAATCCTGAGCTTTCCGTTCTCCACACGACAGAGGCCTCTTATGCCATCCCATTTTACCTGATGTATCCATTGGTTTCCTGTGATCACATCGGGCCTTAAGATGGGTTCCATAGGATCAATCCATTCCATGGTTCACCCTACCTCTGCCGGCTGCTTCTTGCTCTTTTTTGCGCGCTGCTTGCCCGGGGGTGTTTTGCCCTGTCTCCTCATTTCCTGGGTTTGCTGCAGGCTGGCCTGGAGGGCTGCCATGAGATCCACCACATTGCGCTGGGGCGCTTCCGGAGCAGTGACGATTTCCTGGCCTTCGGCCTTCTTCCGGATAAGCTCCAGAAGATCCTCCCGATACTCATCCCTGTATTTTTCTGGCTTGAATTCAGCGGTCAGGTTTTCTATCAGCTGCTCGGCCATGTCGAGCTCCCGCTCCTCAATCTTTACTTCTTCCGGGATGCCCGGAACCAGGCTGGTAGACCGTACCTCATCGGGGTAGAAAATGGTCTCCAGGATGAGAATGTTCCCGAGCACCCGGATGACGGCCAGGGATTGTTTATTCCTGATGGTGATCCTCGCCACGGCGATCCTCCCTGTCTTTTTCATGGCCTGGCATAACAGACTATAGGCTTTACCACCGCTGTTATCCTGTGGGGCAAGATAATAGGATTTATCAAAATAGATGGGATCTATCTCCCGCAAATCCACAAAATCCAGGATCTCAGCTGTCTTTGCGGTAGCAGGTTTGATAGCCTGCAAGTCCTCCTCATCGATGAGTACAAATCTTCCCGGCTCAAACTCGAAACCCCGAACCAAATCATCAGGGCCAATTTTTTCGTTGCAGGCGGGGCAGACCCGCTCCTGCTTTATGGGGGTCCGGCATTTCCTGTGCAGGGTTCTGAACCGAATATCCTTGTCTTCGGTGGCTGCAAACATCTTAACCGGTATGTTGACCAGGCCGAAGCTGACCGAGCCTTTCCACATGGTATGCATGGCTTAACCCTCCTTTTCCATTATCTTTGGTTGATATTCCATGCCTTATTCGCACATTATTATTGAAGTGTCAGATTTTTGTAACCAAAGTTACAGAAGTAATCATGGTTTCATGCTAAAATAATCAAAAAGTCTGAGGAGTTGTTGGGATCAGTGATCTGTCCTGTGATTCACAGGATGCTTTTCTGGGAAAAGAATATGAGTGGGCTAGTTTATTTAAGCTCTTAGAGAAGGGGAAAATAAGAGTCTGTAGATATAGATTGTGCAAGAATATACACAAGTGGTGAAAGGGGATGAAACATGATCAGAAAAGAGACCTGGCGTGTAATTGGAATGACATGCGCAGCTTGCGCTTTAAGAATAGAAAAAAACCTGAGCAGACTTGAAGGTGTTCAGTCGGCCAATGTCAACCTGGCTGTGGAAAAGGCTGTTGTGACATATGATGACAGTCTTCTCGATGATGCCCGCATAGAACAGATAATTATCGGATTGGGGTATAAGGCTCTGAAAGAGGAGAAAATTTCAGACAGCACTGTCAGCCTCAGAATTGAGGGAATGACATGTGCATCCTGCTCAGCAAGGGTTGAGAAGAAGCTGTCCGGAATGGGCGGGGTAGTTCAGGCAAGTGTAAACCTGGCAACTGAAAAGGCATCCATCCAATATGACCCCAGCAGGATCAAGTCTTCTGACTTGATTGGTGCCGTCGAATCCCTGGGTTATCATGCCAGAATGTCGGAGGATGTAACCGACAGGGAAAGGGAGCTGCGGGAGAGGGAGCTAAAAAGCCTCAGGACTACCCTGATCATATCAGCGGTTCTGACGGCGCCCTTGCTGCTTGGAATGATTCTATGGATTTTGGGACTTCGCGGTCCCATAGTGACCTTCCTTCATAATCCCTGGTTCCAGTTAGTCCTGGCAACCCCTGTTCAGTTCATCATAGGATCCCGCTTCTACAAGCATGCCTGGCTTTCCCTGAAGTCTAAAAGCGCCAATATGGACGTGCTCATAGCAATGGGTACCTCTGCCGCCTATTTCTTCAGCCTTTACAACGCATTCTTCCAGAAAGTTGAGCCGGGTATGATGCATGACCTTTATTTTGAGGCATCGGCTGTGATCATCACCCTGATTCTGCTGGGCAAATATCTGGAAGCTGTGGCCAAGGGTAAAACCTCCGAAGCCATCCGAAAACTAATGGGGCTTCAGGCCAAAACTGCCAGGGTTATCCGGGATGGCCGTGAAGAGGATATTCCCATTGAAGAGGTTCAGGTCGGGGATATCATAGTGGTGAGACCGGGAGAGAAGGTGCCTGTGGATGGCATAATCATAGAAGGGACCAGTGCTATTGACGAATCAATGCTTACCGGTGAGAGCCTGCCTGTTGAAAAGAAGGCAGGGGACACTGTAATAGGGGCCACCATAAACAAGTTTGGTTCCTTCACATTCAAGGCCACCAGAATAGGTAAGGACACCGCTCTGTCTCAGATCATCAGGATGGTGGAAGAGGCCCAGGGATCCAAGGCACCTATCCAGAAGATGGCAGACAAGGTATCGGGTGTTTTTGTTCCCGTCGTCATAGGAATAGCAATTTTCACCTTCGTAATATGGATGATAGCAACCGGGGATACTGGGAGAGCGCTGATCAGCGCAGTATCGGTTCTTGTAATCGCATGCCCCTGTGCCTTAGGTCTTGCAACTCCCACAGCTATCATGGTGGGTACCGGTAAGGGTGCGGAAAAAGGGATTTTGATAAAAGGCGGCGAGCATCTTGAGACAGCTTACAAGATAAACACCGTCGTACTGGACAAAACGGGAACCATCACCAAGGGTACTCCTGAGGTGACCGATATAATTCCCCTGGCGGGGGGATCCCGGCAGGATCTTCTGAGTTTGGCGGCAATAGCCGAAAAGCGGTCGGAGCATCCTCTGGGTGTAGCAATATACGAGCAGGGCAAGCAAGAACTGGAATCTGTCGAGGATCCCGGCAGCTTTGAGTCCATAACCGGTATGGGTGTTAGAGCACGGGTTGGGGACAGGGAGATCCATGTAGGGACACGGAAACTCATGGCCAGCCTTGGGTTGGATGTGAGTGGTATTGAAGAAATAGTTTCGGGACTTGAGGATCAGGGCAAAACAGCCATGATTCTGTCTTCCAATGGTCGGGTGGAGGGTGTCATCGCTGTAGCCGATACGCTGAAGGAAAGCTCCGAAAAAGCCATAAGCACCCTCAGGAAAATGGGTGTTGAAGTATATATGATCACTGGTGACAATGAGAGGACAGCGCAGGCCATAGCAAAACAAGCAGGAATTGATCATGTGCTGGCTGAGGTTCTGCCGGAAAACAAAGCTAAGGAAGTGGAAAGGCTGAAAAGTGAAGGCAGGATAGTTGCCATGGTGGGAGACGGCATAAATGATGCGCCCGCCCTTGCCACCGCCAATATAGGTATGGCAATGGGCAACGGAACAGATGTTGCTATCGAAGCCGCCGACATTACCCTCATGAGGGGAGATCTGGCAACTATTCCCGATGCCATCAGGCTTTCCAGGAAGACCATGACCAAGATCAAACAGAACCTGTTCTGGGCCTTTATTTACAATATTATTGGTATTCCATTTGCAGCACTGGGGCTTTTAAACCCAATGCTTGCCGGAGGCGCCATGGCCTTCAGCTCGGTATCGGTTGTGACAAATTCGCTTAGCCTTAAGCGTTTCAAGTAGACAGATGACTGCTGTGCCGATTGAACACTCTTTCGGTTTCATGAATAGCATGTACTAGGACAAGTTATCAAAGAGGTGCTGTTGTTGTGTGATGAAATAAGTAGGAAACAGCGTGAGCTTTTCTGTAGGCGAGAGTGCTTTTGCCACTGTAAGCGATGTCACGACCCCTGCTTCAAACACACCAGGTGTCGCAGACACGGTAAAGAATGGTGGGCTGTTGTACTACTGCTTCTATTCCTGTAGGTGACCTGAGAGCAATAACTCAAGGGCTCATCACACTGATTTTGGCCGGCTCTCACGCCGGTCCTTTTTAGCACGGATGAAGTATTTGTCCTAAAGCTTGAATGAAGCTGGAGTTTATTCATAAAAAGCAGGGAAAATACCAACAATACGGAGGGTGATGTTAAGTGAGTGAAATGATCAATAACCGCGAATTCAGGCAGAAGGTGCTTAAAGAGATTATCAGGGAACTCCATGACGGGAAGACTGTTGAGGAGGTAAAACCAAGGTTTGAAGAGCTTATCAAGGGTGTTTCAGTCAACGAGATAACCGAGATGGAACAGGCTCTCATCATGGAGGGCATGCCCGTGGCTGAGGTTCAAAGACTATGTGATGTTCACGCGTCAGTGTTCAAAGGATCCATTGAGGATATCCATAAGGAGCCGGAGACCGCCAAAGAGGCAGGGCATCCCATTCAGATCTTCAAACAGGAGAATAGCGAAATCGAGAGTTTGATTCAGGGAAGACTGACCCCACTTCTGGAAAAGCTCAAGACCAGCGATGATAAGGATACCATAAGTGAACTCCTTGAGGGTTTCAAGCTTCTTCTTGAGGTTGACAAGCACTATTCAAGGAAGGAAAACCTGCTCTTTCCCTATCTGGAGAAGTACGGGATAACCGCACCTCCAAAGGTCATGTGGGGAGTTGACGATGAGATCCGTTCGGCCATTAAGGAGACCATACGGATGCTGGAAAACTACGGAGGCGCGAAAGAGGCCTTGCTTGAAAAGGCCGATGAGGCTGTATACAAGACCAAAGAAATGGTTTTCAAAGAAGAAAATATTCTGTTCCCCATGGCTATGGATACCCTTTCCGAAGATGAGTGGCAGAAGATCTATGAAGAAAGCCATGAGATTGGATATTGTCTGATTAACCCGGATACAGCATGGGAGCCTGCCCGTGTAGAACCAGAGGAGCAAGCCAAAAGGGAAGGGGAACCGGAAGATAATATAGTCCGGTTTGATGCTGGGGTGATGACCCATGAAGAAATCAATGCTTTATTGAACACTCTTCCCCTGGATATTACCTTTGTGGGAAAGGATGACACGGTGCGTTATTTCACCCAGGGTAAGGAGCGCATCTTTGCCAGACCGAAAACCATAATCGGGAGGCATGTACAGAACTGTCATCCTCCGGCCAGCGTTCATATTGTTGAGAAAATCGTCGAGGATCTGAAGAGCGGGAAAAAGGATCATGAGGACTTTTGGATAAGAATGGGCGATGATACCATAGCCTATATTCGGTATTTCGCTGTGAGAAATGCGGAGGGCGAGTACCTGGGCGTTATGGAGATTAGCCAGAACATCAAACCCATTCAGGAACTTTCGGGAGAAAAGAGGCTCCTCTCAGATTAAAAGATTTGCTGAGTATCGGTCATCCAAAGCAAATAACGAAAATTTTCATGAGTTTGATAAACGATTCGAATGAAGGAGGTATATACATGAAGGCTACAAAGGATATGACAATTGGAGAAATCATCAATCAGAATCCCAATGCTGCCAGAATCCTGATGGGTATGGGGCTGGGCTGCGTGAGCTGCCCTGCATCCCAGGCCGAGACGCTGGAAGAAGCGGCACAGGTTCATGGTCTTGATGTCGAGAAAATGCTGTCCGAGCTTAATAACGAAGCATAATCTCTGATATGCCAATGGTTTGAAACAGACCATAAAAACAATCAGGCTCAGGTTTGCGGCTTCTTTCAGGAGCGCTGCCGGGGTCTGATTTTTTCATGCTTGCCCGTTATTGCCCTGAAAAAGTATATTGATGGTTGAAAGTGTAAAAATACTGATGTACAATTACTACATGCAAATGCGAATCAATCCCATTAAGGAGGATATTGTTCTTGAATCACTTAAAGACCTTTTTAGCTCTGTTCCTGTGTCTTATGCTGTTCACAGCCTGTGGTGCTTCCCATGAATCTGGAGTTGCACCCGAAGACATGGCAGACGATTTTTCGATTGTTACCTCTTTTTATCCCATTTATGTGCTGACTATAAATGTGGCCGGGGATGTACCGGGTGTTAGGGTTACCAATATGACTGAACCTCAATCGGGCTGTCTCCATGATTATGAACTAAGCCCTGCCGACATGAAGACCCTGGAAAATGCCGATTTGTTCGTGATTAACGGTGCCGGAATGGAAACCTTTATTGATGAGATCAAGGCCGTCTATCCTGATCTGGTCATTGTTGAGGCGGCAAGGGACATACCCCTTATAATTGATGAATCCACTGGCGAGGAAAACCCCCATGTTTGGGTGAGCATCTCAAACGCCATCAAACAGGTTGAGAATATCAAAGAGGCTCTGGCAGGGGCAGATCCGTCCCATGAGGAAGACTACAGGCGTAATGCCGATGAATATAGGAGTAAACTTACAGCACAGAAGGAAAGGATGCATGAGGCCTTGAAGGATATCGGGTCGCGGGATATCGTGACCTTCCATGAAGCATTTCCCTACTTTGCACAGGAATTCGGTCTGAATATTGTTTCGGTTATTGAGCGTGAACCCGGTACTGAACCCACGGGTCCTGAGCTGGGGGAGACCATTGAAATCATTAACTCTCTCGGTGTGAAAGCAATATTTGCAGAGCCCCAATACTCGGCCAGGGCGGCTGAGACCATAGCAGCCGAAACGGGAGCAAAGGTGTACCTATTGGATCCGCTGGTAACCGGACCCAAGGATGCTGATCCCAACAGTTATGTGGATACTATGGAGAGAAATCTTCAAACTCTGATAGAGGCGTTAAAATGAACCATGAAGGAACGGATATGAAATGTGTTTGTGGAGAACAAAGCTGTGGTCTTTGCTGCACCCGGATTGAGAATCTGGGAGTCAGGATAGGCAATGAAACCATCCTTAAAGATATCAATCTCCATGTTCATTGCGGTGAATTCACAGCCATCATAGGGCCCAATGGAGCTGGGAAAAGCACTCTGCTAAAAGCCATCCTTGGAGAGGTCAGACATACCGGTCATCTGAAGTTTATGCGCAGCATCGGGATAAGAAAGGAACGGCCGGTAATAGGCTATGTTCCCCAGAACCTGAATCTGGATCCCACCAGTCCGACCAGCGTATTGGATCTCTATGCCGTTTGCCGCAGCAGAAGCCCGGTGTGGTTTCATATCCCTGACAGTGTTAAACAAAAAGCCAGGGAATGCCTTTCCCGGGCAAAGGCCGACCACCTGCTGTATAAAAGGCTGGGTGCCCTTTCCGGGGGCGAGCTTCAGAGGGTATTGCTGTCCCTGGCGCTGGATCCCGTGCCTGAGCTGCTCCTTCTGGATGAGCCGGTGTCGGGTATTGATCAAAACGGGTTGGAAATGTTTTATAATCTGCTTTCAGACATAAGGAAAAATTATGATCTCTCCATCATCATGGTTTCCCATGATCTGGATCTGGTGGTGCGCCATGCAGACAGGCTTGTACTTCTTAATGGTACAGTGCTGGCAAATGGCACTCCGCAGGAGGTTATGGAAAGTGAAAGCTTCAAAAAAGTTTTTATGGGGATTTGGTGATGGCTATGGAACTTTGGTATAACCTGGTGGATCTCTTGCCCTTTGAATGGGCCGTTCCCGGAAAGATGCTGTTTATGAAAAATGCATTGCTGGCTGTACTGTTGTTGGCGCCAATCTTCGGAATGCTGGGCACCATGATTGTAAACAGACAGATGGCATTCTTTTCCGATGCTCTCGGACACGGCGCTTTCACCGGAATTGTCATAGGAGGGCTGGCAGGCTTTATGCAGCCGCTGTGGTCGGCCATTGCCTTTTCCATTGTATTTTCTGTGGGGATATCGGTGGTCCATCACAAAACCAGGATGTCCAGTGATACCATCATTGGTGTTTTTTCTTCCATTGCTGTGGCGGCAGGAATTTTCCTTGCCACTGCGGGTGGGAAGAGCTTTGCCCGGCTCAACTCCTATCTTGTGGGAAGCATATTGAGCATTACTCCATCTGAAATTGCGGTTATAGCTATTATTTTAGTTGTTGTCCTTCTCTACTGGCTGTTATTTTTCAATAGATTACTCTTTGCCAGTATCAATCAGGTGCTTGCCAGGAGCAGGGGTGTGCATACATTCTGGCTGGAAACCATGTTCAGCGCGGCCATCGCCGTTCTGGTTACCGTTTCCATGTCGTGGATCGGACTTTTGGTTATCAACTCATTCCTGGTGCTTCCGGCCGCGGCTGCCCGAAACATTGCCCGTAATCAGAGACAGTATCATATGATAGCTATTTCTATATCTCTTCTTTCGGGCGTTTCAGGGATTATAGTCTCCTATTACACCGAAACGGCTTCAGGCGCTACCATTGTACTCATCACGGCGGCTACATTCCTTGCGACGCTTTTTATGCGACGTAGGCGGGCATAGCCTGTGGAGTCGATTCTGCTAATGGAACAGAGGTGATAGGTTTGGGGGTTAAAAACCGTTACAGTAAGATGTTGAAAAGAGAAAATTTGCGAAATACAAGCCACAGGCAGTCCATTCTGGAAGTTATGGAGGCTTCAAAGGAACCTGTATCAGCTGAAACCCTTTATTTAACTTTGAGGGACAAGGGGATTTCCATCAGCATGTCCACGGTTTACCGTGCTCTGGATGTGCTGGTGGAAAGGAATATTATAGCCAAGACCGATTTTACCGATAACAACAGAAGCCTCTTTGAGATAAAACGGGAGGAACACAGGCATCATCTTGTATGCGTCAAATGCAAGAAAATCATTCCCGTCACGGAATGCCCCTTCCACGAATATGCCAGTGCACTGGAAGAGCGGTTCGGCTTTAGCATTACCAGCCACAAGCTGGAGATGTTCGGATACTGCCGCAAGTGCAACAAAGACTCAGATGAGAAGTGAGCGGAACGCAGTGAAGCGCGGCAATCTCCCAGATCCTTAGCCTTCGAGATGAGATGCAGGTAATTGGCGACTTGTGGCTAGAAGCTGCATTGACTTGATGATATGCCAATGAGTATAATCGGATCAGCAGAAGGTATTGAAGATAATGTTTTAATTTATTCTGTCATAATGATATGAACTCTACGGAAGAGATTATTAAGAAGGAGTATTGGAGAGTTGCTGAGAAACTACCTGGATGTAATAAGTAAATCGGCTCTGTTTGAAGGCATTGATACACAGAATATAGCAGGCATGCTCAAGTGCCTCACCCCCATTGCCAGGA
This sequence comes from Clostridiaceae bacterium, assembly GCA_012518025.1. Classification (GTDB taxonomy): domain Bacteria; phylum Bacillota; class Clostridia; order DSM-8532; family DSM-8532; genus Thermoclostridium_A. The sequence continues at coordinate 14,029 of JAAYTP010000009.1, read as the reverse complement.
ACTACAAAAGGAATGATATGATAACCCTTGCAGGAGAACCCTTTACAGGTATTGGCATCCTGCTTAAGGGCGAGGCTTCTGTGAGCAAAGAGACCCCATCCGGCAACCGGATGGTGATACATATGATCAAACCCGGGGATATGTTCGGAGAAATGATTGCCTTTTCAGATCATTCGACCTGGCCTGCCACTGTTCAGGCCGTGGGGGATTCTGCGGCATTATTCATCCCCAGGGACAGGATTATCAACGAATGCCAGCGGCTATGCTCATGGCATCGTGCCATCATCCAAAACATGCTGAGACTTGTATCCAACCGTGCAGTAATGCTGAACAAGAAGCTTGAAATACTGACCATCAAAAGTATGCGGGGTAAGCTCTGCGCCTTGTTCCTTGATCAATACCAAAGGGAAGGGCGCACTACCTTCACTCTAAATATGAATCGCAATCAACTGGCTGATTTTCTTAATGTATCAAGACCCTCCATGTCACGGGAACTGGGCAGGATGAAGGAGGAAGGATTGATCGATTATCATCTTTCATCAATCCGTCTTCTTGATATTCCTGCACTGAAACGCGCACTTGACAATTGAACTCTTACGCCATTATTTATCACCGGATTTTTACACGGCTTGCCTGCTCTTTATCGGGCAGGCTTTTTCTTTCTCAGCCTGGCCAGAATCAGAAGCAGAACGGGCATGACAAAGGCCACGATCCAGGCCCAGTTCCTGAACAGATTGACCTCATAGCCGATGATTTCGGTGAAATCCGAGGGAATGAAGCTGACACTCATGATGATTATTGCAAAAGGTATGATGAGCGGCTTGTAGTAATCCAACTGAAATGTCTTCTGGAAGGTAAATAAAATGAAGTAAAAAGTTACGGATATATATAGCAGGGAGGAAGCAGCCCAGATAAACAGAAACAACGATTCCACCCTCTGAAAGAACCTGCCAAGCTTAATGAGCCGTGCGATATGGAAGATGGGTATTGTCCTTTCCAGAGAGCTGGGATAGGGAAAAACCGATGAAAAAACAAAAGAGGATATCAGCAGAAAAACTGCGGACAGACCCAGACTCCAATAACCCGTAGCTCTGAAATTCTGATATTTTTTCAGGAAGGGTGCCAACAGGAACAAAACGAGTATTTCAAAAAAGGCTGATACCTTTGAAGCACCTTTTATGAAGATCTTTTCAGCTCCGTTTCCAAGAATGGGCAGCAGATTCCCCAAATCGATATAGTTTACAACACCAAGCATTATCAGCAAAAAGCCCGCAGCTATGATGATTACTGCAAAGGCGTGAAGCCTGGACAGGGCTTCCATACCCAGATAGGCTCCCACAACCAGACACACCATGTAAAAAAGCTCTACAAAGCTTAAGGGGGATGTGGTAAGGGATATGAGCTTCATATTCTCACTGAATAACCGCATATAAGCGGTTGTACTCCAGCCCAGGCAGAGAATGATCACAAGCCCCACAAAAACCCTTCCAATATTGCCTGCAGCAAGCTCGGCAATATCCAGCAAATCCTTCCCCTCATAGGGTTTGTAAAGCCTCTGTATGACGGTAAAGCCTATAATGGCCAGAATGGCGATATATATTGTAAATATCCAGGCTGCTGTGCCTGCTGTTTCAACGGCCAACCGTGGAGAGTCGAGGAATACCTTTGCGCAGATCAAATTGCTGATGATGGCCCCTGCTTCCCAGTTGCCGAAAACAGTTTTTTTCTTCATGGATCAAACCTCTCTAAAAATCAGGATATAGATGGGAAGTATCACAGCTATGATGGCCACAAGAAAGATCATGACTGCACCGAGCCTGTTGCGCTTTTTCCAGATCCAGATCCCGTAACTTACAGTGTAAAAGGCTACGCAAAGCAAGAAAGCAATTAATACGATATACTCAACTGGTATCATTGGGTATCACTCCCGCTTTCTGAAGTCACGGAGGATTTGCTCCTCAGGATCAACCCGGGTCTTCTGACTTTAAAGTTCACATCCACAGTAAAGGTGGCGTCTTTGTATTTTGATTTCCACTGATAGGCTTCCCACTCCGCCCAGGTTGTGAACAGCCCTCTCGCATGGGTGCCAAACCCGCATATATCAGACTGAAATTCATTGACGGTTTTGTCCAGGTATTGCAGGAGTTGGTCTATTATATAGGATTCTACTGCTGATTCCAAAATCATCGAGTTGTCGCCTGCCTCATAATCGATCGTGCTCTGGACTGACAACAAGTCTCCTTCCAGATTGAAAGTGAGATGGATAACAGGCTTTCCCTCTACGATTTCCACATGATGCCTGGGTTTCCTGCTCTGCTTGATATCTAAAAGTACATAATGCCCTTCAGACAGAGGATCCGGTACATTCCAGTAGGAGTGAACAAAATCCCCCGTGCATAAAAGATGGAAGGTTGTGTTGGTTCCGTCCAGTTCGCCGACCATCCTGTCGCCGTCAAATACGGCAAGGCCAATGTTTTCCGACCTTGAGCCACCAAGAGCCGGGATATCCCCTGCGTAGAAATCCCCCTCAAAAGGTGATGACCGGCCATGTTCCAGATAGGTAGAATCCTTAAGGTCGAATTCATCCACCGATTGGAACTTCGCGGTGTTTCCCAATATGGCTACCGGGTTTTTACAAAGGCTTTCCGATGACAGATAAAAGTCATGGAATTCCACTTTGGGAATCAGACCCGTGTACTTATAACTCTGGTAAACCAGTTCATAATACTTCGTGGCATTTACTACCAGCTTTGGATCAACGCTTTCAAGATACTCTTCTGCGGTATTCCTTGCCACCACAATGGGCATATTGGGTCTGAATTCGCGTCCCCTGACCATGGCATGCAGATAGGGTCCCAGTCCCTCGCGTGCCAGTTCGCTGGAAAAGACCACCACCTTGATATGGGTGAGACTGATCTGTTTGCTGGCGGAGGTGTTGATCATATTAAGGCCGGAGTAAATTGAGGGTGCTTCAACGCTGAACTGAGCATAGGGCAGGCCATCATCCTTGCCTCCTCCGCCACCATTGTCGCCTGCCATGGGCTTGGCTATCTGCAGGGTCATCCTTAGAGCGTTTGTTTTTCCCTTATCCAAACCAAGAGCAATGACAAATCCCATATCGTCCACCTCTTTGGCGTCAAAGCAGGACGTCATCACAGGGCATATGATTGCAAGCATTAAGAATATAACCAGGAGTTTTCCTCTAGCCATTATTATCCTCACTGTCAGATTTATTGCTATCAACGTCACGATTTATCCATCTACGGCTGATGTGGGGCTGCTTCCTGCCCTTCTTGGCGTTCATATAGTCCGGGCGCTTTTCCTGCTTCCATACCGGACTTTTTAACACCGCATCCGAGAAACCACCCGAAGTTCTGGGGGCAACCGGTGAAACAAAGGGAACACCAAATGATTTGGCATTGACCATCCAAAGCCCCATAAGAACCAGCCCCACTGTTATTCCCAGAAACCCTGAAATTGCCGAAAGTATGATAAAGCCGAAACGAAGTATTCTGAAGGCAAATCCAGCCGAGAAATTTGGAATTGCAAAGGAACCCAGCCCTGTGACAGCCACCACAATTATGAGAATGGGGCTTACAATATTTGCTTCCACGGCTGCTTGGCCCAATATAAGCGCTCCGATGATGCCCAGGGTTGGTCCTATGGGTCCGGGAATTCTGATACCCGCCTCCCTGATCAATTCAAATGAGATCTCCATCAGAAATACCTCAACTACAGAGGGAAAAGGCACCTTTTCCCGTGCTGACAGAATGGCCAGCAGAAGATCGGTGGGTATCATTTCATGATGGTAGTTTGTAATAGCCAGAAATATTGCAGGAAGCAGCAGCGACATCAGCAGGGCAAGTATTCGGATGATGCGCAGAAGATTGGAATAAGGGAACCTCAAATACTGGTCTTCAGCCGAATACATGATATCGTTGCTGGTGACGGGCACCACCAGGACAAAGGGGCTCCCATGCATTACAATAGCGACCCTGCCCTCGGTCAACATGGAACAAACCCTGTCGGGTCTTTCGGTAGCCATAACTTGAGGAGTGGGCAGTGAGGGGTCATCTTCGATAAACTGTTCCAGTTCGCCCGTATCCATGATATGATCGACTTCTATACTTTTAAGACGCCGCCTGACCTCGGCCACCAGCGAATCATTTGCAATATCCTTTACATACATTATGGAGCATGGAGTCCTGCTCCTTCTTCCGATAATAATGTTCTCAGTAATCAGTTTTTGATCCATGAGCCTTTTACGAATCAGACCTGTGTTGGACCTCAAGCTCTCGGTAAACCCTTCCTGGGGTCCCCTTATGACGAGTTCATTGTTTGGCCTTTCCACGCTTCGACCGGGGAACTCCTTTACATCAGCAGTAAAGGCTGTATCCAGCCCGTCAATATAGAGACCGCAGCCTCCGAAGTAAACCTCATCGATAACCTCCTGATGTGTGCGCGCCTCTTTTAGCTGATTGTGGGGCAGGATATGACTGCGTATATAGTTTAAAATATTCTCGCCATCGCTTTTGATATCAAGGTTGGATAATAGCATCAAGGGCTGAAGGATATCGTCATTGATCACCTTTGTGTCCACCAGTCCATCAAAGAAGATCAGAAAGGCTGCGATGACCGAGTCCTTGACCGTTATATCAAATTTTCTGATGATCAGATCCCCGTTGAGGGGGATTGAAAAACGTTCCTCAATTACCCTCTTATTCTCTGACAGCTGTTTGCTGATATCGGGCTTTTCTTCCTTATCAGAGCCTTCCTTTTTATCGGTCAGCTTTATTTTTTCAAGTTTTTTTAGCAGCAGCAGATCCTCATTCTTTTTCTTCCTGGAGCCCTCCTTGTTTTTTTCTATATCAGAATTGTCCCTACCGTCACTGCTACTATCCTCCTTAAGGATAAAGGGCTTTTCCATCTGAGGTTCATGGAAAAATAACAGATTTTTGATTCTCTTTTTGATGTCCAACCGAAACTCACACTCCAAGGCCTTATTGACAATTCCCGGAAAAATGGCTTAATGATACAGGACTTAGTATGGCAGTTTATGGCTAAGATATGCATCAAAGAAATTCATGATGGAAAAGGGCTGCCACACAAAACTTCACAGCTTAATATAATGGTAATGCTGAAATCTGTTCTCCGGGTGATCATCATGTACAGCTTCAACAGGGTACCGCCGAACCGGTTTGCGCTACTGGCAGCGTTTTTGGGGACACTTCTAAATTTTGCGCTGAACAGTGAGGAAAAGGCGGCTCTTGGTAATTTCATTGTTTCAATTGGACAGACCATGCTGACAGCCCAGGCTCAGGAAGAGAATCAGAAATCAATCAGGGAGAGGGAGGACCTGCGCAAGGAAGTCAGAGAATTGAACTCCTGGATAGAGGATATCAATAAAAAACTCAGATAAGAGGCGAAGGTTATTTCCCCGGTTGGATTCGTATATAGAAAAGTCATAATATGCCTTCTTAGCATATTCTGTAATAGTGTTCTGCAACCAAATTGCAGGCGTTATCAGTAACAGGAGTGTGTTTAATATGCGAATTCATGTTGTAAGACCGGGGGAAAGTGTCTATTCCATTTCAAGGCTGTACGATGTTCCAAGCCAAAGGATTATCAGTGATAATGAACTGACAGACCCCGAACAGCTGGTGCCGGGACAAACTCTTGTCATTCTTGAGGGAACCAGACAATATACCGTCAGACCGGGTGATTCCATCTTCAGAATTGCCAGACGCTACGATGTAAGCATAGCAGATATACTGGAAGCTAACCCCGATATAACCAATCCTGCATCTCTGGAGGTGGGGCAGGTGCTAAACATACCGCCCAGAGAAATAAACTTCGGAGAGATTCTAGTCAATGGCTATGCCTTCCCGGATATTGACCGTGAAGTGCTGAGAAAAACCCTGCCTTCTCTCTCGTTTTTGAGCATATTCAGCTATGAAGTCAGACCCGATGGAAGCCTGAGCACCATTGATGACGAACCGCTCATACAGGCTGCCAGGGCTGCCAGAGTAGCCCCTTTTATGGTAATCACCAATATCGAACAGGGGGGAAGCTTTTCCAGTGATTTAGCAAGCCAGATCCTGAATAATGAGCAGGTTCAGGATACCCTGATCGACAATGTGCTGCGGATTATGAGACAAAAGAATTATTATGGGCTGGACATTGATTTTGAGTACCTCTATCCCCAGGACAGGGAGAATTATAACGACTTTTTGAGGAAGGTGGCTGCAAGAATCCGACCGCAGGGCTTTTCACTCACCACCGCACTGGCGCCCAAGGTCTCGGGCAATCAGATGGGACTCCTCTATGAAGCCCATGATTACCCTGTTCACGGCGCATTGACCGACCATGTGATTCTCATGACCTATGAATGGGGCTACACATACAGTCCGCCCCGTGCTGTAGCACCCCTCAATGAGGTAAGGCGTGTTTTAAACTATGCGATTACGGTCATACCCAGAAGAAAGATCCTTATGGGCATCCCGAATTATGGATATAACTGGACCCTTCCCTTCATGGAGGGTACTGCGGCTTCCACCATATCCAACACGGGCGCCGTGGATCTGGCAAGACAGGTGGGAGCTTTCATTCAATTCGATGCGCTGGCTCAGGCTCCCTGGTTCAGATACTATGACAATACCGGAAGGCAGCATGAGGTCTGGTTTTCGGATGCCAGAAGCATGTTCGCATCACTTGCCCTGGTGAACGAATTCAGACTTGGTGGCATCAGCCTGTGGACCATTGGCAGATACTCTCCTCAGTACTATCTTGTCCTGAATGCGGTTTACAATATCCGGAAGGTGCTCTGACAAAGGATGGAGCGTTTTTTTGCATATTTGCCATCGGGACGGAAATGCTATCTCAGGATAATGATCTTTAAAGGATAAGGAATGATCGAGTATTGAAAGCACTGGTGTATGAAGGAATAAAGGATGTACAGGTGAAGAATGTGGGGGAACCGGAGATACAGAATGATGATGATATTATCATCAAGGTGACTGCCACTTCCATCTGCGGTTCGGATCTCCATCTGATCCATGGTATGATCCCTGATATGCCCAAGGGATTTATTCTGGGACATGAAGCCATGGGCATTGTGGAGGAGGCCGGAAAGGGAGTAAATAAAGTAAGAAAAGGTGATCGGGTAATCATACCCTTTCCTGTTTCATGCGGGAACTGCTGGTATTGCTCCCATGGGCTCTGGTCTCAATGCGACAATTCAAATCCCAACGGAGAAGCCGGTGCCTTTTTGGGGTATAGCAACACATTCGGCGGCTATGATGGCGGGCAGGCCGAATATCTCAGGGTTCCCTATGCCAATGTGGGACCGGTTGTAGTTCCGGAGGAACTGAGCGATGAACAGGTGCTCTTTTTAACCGATATACTCCCCACCTCATATTGGGGCGTGGAAATGGGGGGAGTCGGGAAGGATGATACAGTGGTGATCCTGGGGTGCGGGCCGGTTGGTCTTTTGGCAGTTAAGTGGGCAGCCTTTATGGGTGCAAAACGTATCATTGCTGTGGATGCCCTTAACTACCGTCTTGAACACGCCAGAAAGTACAACGGCGTGGAGACCGTGAACATAGAGGATCATGACAACACCGGTGAATATATAAAGGAGATAACCAGCGGAGGGGCCGATGTGGTGGTGGACTGTGTTGGCATGGACGGCAGGATGACCCTTATGGAGAAGATCGAAACGGCACTGAAGCTCCAGGGGGGTTCAAAATCCGCTATAGAGATAGCCGCCCAGGCAGTGAGGAAGGGGGGAACAGTCTCTGTTGTGGGAGTCTATGGCGCCCGCTATAACATGTTCCCCCTGGGAGACTTTTTTGCTCGCAATATCACGCTGAAGATGGGGCAATGCCCTGTCCATAAATATATTCAGCCCATACTATCCCTTATTAAGGACGGTTCCATAGATGCCACAGACATCATTACCCACAGACTTCCCCTGGACAAGGGTGATATGGGGTATGAGATCTTTGATGAAAAGAGGGATCATTGCATCAAGGTTGTGCTGAAACCCTGATAGAGCCTACCGGGCTTCACTGTGTTCCGCTCGCAATGACAGTCTGGAGGTGGGAAGCGTGAGGTGGGATGTGAGAGTGCAAGAAGGGCTTCGAGGTCGGAGATTGCCGCGCTTCACTGTGTTCCGCTCACAATGACAGTCTGGAGGTGGGAAACGGGAGGTGGGATGTGAGAGTGCAAGATTGCGAGGAGGCCTTGCCGACGAAGCAATCTTCACATCACTTGCGAAAGAGGAAACTATAGAAAAAGAAAAGGTGAACGGCTATGAAAATTGGAATACCCAGGGGTTTGCTGTATGATCAATTTTATCCCTTCTTCACTAGATTTTTTACCGAGCTTGGAGCCGAACTGGTCATATCACCCCAAACCAATAAATCCATACTGGATATGGGTGCTCAATACTGTGTGGATGAGGCTTGCCTGCCGGTGAAGGTCTTTCACGGACATGTATGTTATCTGAAGGATAAATGCGATCTATTGTTCATACCTAGAATCATGCAGTTATATAAAGACGAATATATTTGTCCAAAGTTTTGCGGTCTTCCGGAGATGGTGATCAATAGCATACCGGGTCTGCCCGAAGTCATCTCCCATCCTTTTAGTGCAACTTCCATGGCCAGACTTCGCCAGTGGGCCATGTCGTCGGCTTCCCGGATCACCAGTAACAGACGAAGAGTATCAGCCGCTCTTGACGCTGCCGCTAACGAACAGTCCCATTTTAAAACCGGGTATGATGATCAGGGTTACCCGATTAAAGTGGCGCTGGCGGGACATCCATACAATATATACGATACCTTCATCAATATGAATATCAAGAAAAAGCTCAATCAACTGGGTGTGGGGGTCATTACCGAAGAGTGTGTTGATGAGGATGATATGGAGCCGGAGGTTCAGTCCCTGTTTAAAAAACCCTTCTGGACCTTCGCCAGAAAAACCTATGGCTTCATCGCCGCTCTCGCTGCTAACCAACAGGTGCAGGGTATTGTCTACATTTCATCCTTTGCCTGCGGTATCGATTCGGTGATCATTGAGCTTGTCGGGGATCGGACAGGGGAATTCCCAATGCTGGTACTGAAGATCGACGAGCATACTGGCGAGGCTGGAGTGGACACCAGGATTGAAGCGTTTGCAGACATGCTGGAAAGGAGCGTTAAGCTTGAAAGTAACCATTCCCCACATGGGCAATGTGTATATCGCTGCAAGAGCCCTGTTTGAAGGACTGGGCGTGGATTATGTCATACCACCCCAAAACAGCAAGGCCGCCCTGGAGATAGGATCCCTCCACGCTCCCGAGGAGATCTGCCTTCCATTCAAGATCATGGTGGGCAATTATGTCCAGGCCATTGAGCAGGGAGCCGACACTGTTATTGTAACAGGAAGCTGCGGGCCATGCCGGTTTGGAGAATACTGTGAGATGCACATGAAACTGCTTAAGAGACTGGGCCACCAGGTGGAATTTATAGTTGTTGATGCACCAAAAGCCATTGGGCTTAAGGAACTCATGGCAAGGATTTCAAGGCTTACTGGATCAAGTCCCAGGAGCAAGGGGCAAAAATGGCATGCCCTGGCACAGGCAGTAAGGATAATGAGGCTTTTGGATACCATTGAGGCCAAGGCTCATGAAAGGGCAGGATATGAAAAAGTACGGGGAAGCTGCAAGCATCTTCTGAGAGAGTGCAGGCAGGAGGTATACAGGTGCAAGGCTCCGGAGAAGATGATTAAATGCCTTCATGATTATAATAAAAGGATGGATGAAATACCCTGTGATAATTCTGCAAGACCTGTCAGGATCGCCATCATCGGTGAGATCTATACCGTAATCGAGCCCTTTTCCAATCTTTATATTGAGGACAAGCTCATGGATTACGGCATATCTACAAAACGCCTCATGACCCCCAGTTGGTGGGTGGGGAACACCCTCATGTCGCCCACAAGGCTCAACAGCCTTAGCATAAAAAAAGCGTCCAGAGATTACCTTCCATACAATATAGGCGGGCATGCAAGGGAATGTGTGGGAGAAGCCATCCTGTCCTGGAAAAGCGGTTTTGATGGGGCTATCCAGATCTTTCCCATGGGATGTATGCCGGAAATTGTTTCAAAGGCTATCCTGCCCACCATCGCCAGGGATAAGGATTTTCCAATCCTGTCCCTGGTTGTGGACGAGATGACCGGTGAGGCCGGATATATCACCAGAATAGAGGCGTTTGTGGATATGCTGGAAAGGAGAAGAAGTCATGCTGTATCTGGGTATTGATGTGGGGTCGGTGAGCACCAACCTGGTTCTGCTGGATCATAGATTAAATGTGGTGGAAAAGCATTATATAAGAACCCGGGGAAATCCCATAAAAGCAGTACAGGAGAGCTTCAGACTTTTGGAAGGCCGATATGGCGATGAGGATGTCGCTGCTTGCGGCACCACCGGAAGCGGCAGACAGATCGCATCGGTCCTGGTGGGAGCTGATGTTGTGAAGAATGAAATCACAGCTCATGCCGTGGCAGCTCTTGAACTGGATCGGGATGTGAAGACCATTATTGAGATCGGAGGCCAGGACTCCAAGATTATTCTTTTGAGAAACGGAGTGGTATCGGATTTTGCCATGAACACGGTATGTGCGGCAGGAACCGGATCCTTCCTGGACAGACAGGCTGAGAGGCTGGGTATTCCTATTGAAGAGTTTGGGGATTGTGCCCTAAAGGCTGACATACCCGTAAGAATTGCTGGCCGCTGTGCGGTTTTTGCTGAAAGCGATATGATCCACAAACAGCAGATGGGGTACAATCAGTCGGATATAATCATGGGGCTGTGCGAGGCTCTGGTGAGAAACTATCTGAACAATGTGGGAAAGGGAAAGGATATAAGGCCAAAGGTGTTTTTTCAGGGCGGGGTGGCAGCCAATAAGAGCATGAAGATTGCCTTTGAAAGAGCCCTGGGATTTGAGGTGACAGTGCCTGAGCATCACAAGATGATGGGATCCATTGGCGCTGCTATACTGGCCAGAGATGCGGTGAGGAAGAATGGGCATACCCGGTTCAAAGGGTTCTCTCTTGCGGAAAAAAGGTTTGAGTCGAAGGGTTTCGAATGTGAAGGTTGCTCCAACCACTGTGAAGTTGCCAAAATCCATGAAAACGGTATGGAGATAGGCTGCTTTGGAGACCGCTGCGGGAAATGGAGCAACAGGACAATGGTTAGCCACTCCATGGCTGGCAGTCTATGATTCATCCTCTTCAACAGGGATGACCGGAAGCCTGCCTGTTCGCTTTCGTATGATGTAGACCAGGAAGAGAAGAACAGGGATGAAAACCTGAAAGGGCAGTGCATAGAAAGGATATAATATATCTGTGAAATATGCAAACTGCATAGTGCTGCCAAAGCTGATGTCGGCAAGAACCATAGCCAGGATAGCCACAGGAAGCGCAAACACCCTGTAATCCTGATGATTGAAGAGGGAACAGATTCCCTTTGTTGTCGCAAGGAGATTAATGCTCGTCTTAAATAATGCTGTAGTGAGCAGAATAATATCCACAGCCCCTTCCACACGCTGTATAAATCGTCCCACCCTGATCCTTCTGATGGCCGTGTAGGAGGGGAAGTATTGGAGTGATCCGTAGTTTCCTCCCAGCATTAAAATGTTTCGAAGACCCAGGAGAAGAATTACCAAACCTGCTGCCAGATATCCCTTCAGATAGGACCGGCCGATATTTTCCTTCTTTTCCAGCATAAAAACAACTCCCATCAGAATGATACTCTGGGAGAAGGGAATTGCAAAGCTGGAGAAGGAAGCCTTAATAACCGGAGCCCATCCATCGCCCAACACTGGTTTAATATATTCGATATTCAGAAGACCTATGGATGGTAGATTAGCAGCCATCAATACAATAATAATAACGATTAACAAGAACTTAGCTGTTCTGGCCATCACTTCAAGGCCCGCCCTTAAAATCCACGCTGCCAGGGCACCCATCATGATATAGGTTACAAAATCCGGCGTTTCGGGCAGAGCTACCGAATGAACAAACATACTGAAGATTCTCAGGATAAAGGATCCGAGCTGCAGGGCATAGATGGTGTAAAGCAGAGTAACCAGTTTTCCGAGGGTTTTTCCCAGAAGCAGCTCCAAAATATCAAACAGATTCTTTCCGGGGAAGGCAGACAACAGCCTTACACAGATGAATAAAAAGGGCAAGGCTTCCAACATGGCCAAGCCAATGGAAATCCATCCATTGTTCCCAATCCCGAGGGATGTTCCTGTTGTTATGGTTGTGCCAAGATAGAAGAGGATCATAAGGCTGATGGCCTGTCCGTCGCTAATGATCTCTTTACGCATTTTTTAACCCTTTTCTTACTATTATTCTATAATTGCCTTAATCAGATTCTCTATAGGTTTGAGAGGACTGGGGACGGAGATTTGCAGGCTTTTAAGGGTAAGGACAGTGCAGGAGCAAAGAAGAAGAGCCAGATTTATAGCAAAGCCTTTGATATCTCCCTTTTTTATGAGGGGCGTTAACTCAAAGATGCCAATTAATATAAAAACCATAACGGTGATAATTGCCATATTTCCACCTCTTCCGTTCACTCAGCCTTGTAGAGGGGCTGCTTCAGCAGAGCGCTTGCAAAACCGCCGAAAACAATCCGGAGTATCTCGTAAAGATTTTTTCCGGGGAACAGGGATGATATCCTTGCATAGACCAGGATGGCCGGAAGGCTCATAAAAAGACCTGTAAGACCGGCAAGCCATGCGTCGTTACCTGCTTCCCCTCCTGTTCCAATGAGTATGGAACTGCCAATAATGAATATGGTTATCAAGCAGATCCCCTGCTTGTCGGTTATTCTTTCCACTCTCATGATAGCTGCCTCAAAACTTTAAGAATATAATCCCATATCGGGGTTGTTACCCTTATTCCCTGCAATATGAAGATATGGACAGTAAGAGAAAGCAGCATGAGCACAATATTGAGCCACAAATCCCTTTTATGTCCCTGCTTGTACAGCGGAATCCATTGCCAGGCTGCCAGGGCTGCAAAGAAACCAAGTAACAATAGAATCACAGAGAACCGCCTTCTTTCCTGTGAACCGGTAAATCGCCTTTAACTTTCAACGTGTCCTTTTATCCATTCCCGTGGCCTGCCTGAAAAGGTTTCTGGCACCTATGATCTTTGGTCTCAAGGTCATGAGCCACCAGGGGGCGCGGATCCAGGCATCCTGATAATTATGGTCCTTAACCCGTGTAAGGCCCATAAGATAGGGCACACCGAAGGAACGTAAGCCCAGCAGGTGTATCACAACTATAAACAGGGCAACAAGGGTTCCATAAATACCGAAAAACGCGGCTCCCAATAAAAGAAAAGTGCGAACCAGAATGGTTGCTCCTGACAGATTGGGATTCAGGATCAGCAGCAATCCACTCAGGGCTGCCACTATGACAACCGGTGCACTGACAATCCTGGATACTATTAATACCTCGCCAAGAATGAGTGAGCCTACAAAACTGATGGTATTACCCATTTGAGACGGCAGGCGTGTTCCTACTTCCCGTATAAGATCGAACAGAAACAGGGCCAGGAATAGGGATGGTGCTGTGGGGAGTGCCACCTCATGTCTGGCTTGTGCAATGCTAAGGTATATGGGGGTGGGAAGTATCTCCTGATGATAATTCACTATGGACAGATAAAAGGGAGCCGCCAGAATCGCTCCGAACACGGCTATATTGCGCATAAGACGGTTAGCTGATGCATAGATAAAGTTGCTGTAATAGTCTTTATTGGCCTGTCCTATTTCAGCGATGATGTAAGGAACGGTGAGGACAAAGGGGCTGCCGTTTACTATCAGGGCAATCCTGCCTTCCAGCAGCCTTGCGGCCACCACATCGGGCTTTTCGCTGCTTGCTACCGTAGGAAAGGGTGAGAGGGGCGCATCTCGCACCTGCTCTGCAATATAGTTAGAATCCATTACACCGTCCATATCAATGGTTTCCAATCGTTT
>JAAYTP010000067.1 GCA_012518025.1 Clostridiaceae bacterium | reverse complement strand
CACCGAAAGAAGCTATATTTTGCTGCATGAAAAGACCCATATCCGCAGGAAGGATCATATCGTAAAGATTGCTGCATTCATAGTATTGTCCATACATTGGTTTAACCCTCTTGTGTGGGTTGCTTTCATTTTGATGAGCACCGATATGGAACTGTCCTGTGACGAGAGGGTATTGAAAGAAGTTGATGAAGACATTAAAAAGCCCTATGCCCGGTCATTGCTATCCCTTGCTGCAGGAAAGCATATTTTAGGTGGAAGCCCCATTGCCTTTGGAGAGGGAAATGTGCGGGGGAGGATTAAGAACGTAATGAATTACAGAAAGCCAGCTTTTTGGGTGATCGTTGTTGCTGTAGCCGCAGCAATTCTGGTCGGGGTCGGTCTGTTTGCTGATCCGATTTCAAATGAGCCGGAAGACAACGGTATTATTTCAGAGCTTATGAAGAATAAAACAGAGTATGTGGGCAATAACTCAAAGGTGGGAGGCATCATCTATTCCTTGCCCTATCCTGATAACATAGCTTATGATTCCTTTGAGCTCTTCACTGACAGTGAGCCTTATGGAATAGCTGTAAATCTGAAAACAGATACTGATACCATGGAATTGTTTCGTGATAAAGAAAACCAACTTCAGTTTGAGAATAATGCAGTGATTATGTTCTCTCTGATAGGAAATGCGGAATTCATCAAGTTCAATCTGGATGACGGATCAGGCCCATATTCTTTGCAGTATACACGGGAATGGGCAAATCAGCTATTTGGTAAAGATGTGCGGAGTTTTGCCGAAAGCAGGGAAGAGTTCAGCAAACTGATCAATGGTATACAAACTGCTGACAAAAACTGATATGCCTGGAACCGATAGCAGGATGGCCGATGTATTTTTCGGTGACGACCAGTTATATGGATGGCTCAGGCAGGGAAAGATTTGATAATACTATTGAAATCGGGGTAAAAGGTTTTGTTGACAAAGGCTGATTCTCTGAGTATAATATTTCATGTTGACCTTCCGGGAAGCAGTTATTTTGTCTTTTCCAAGGAGGGGGTTTATGAAACTTGACATAATTTCAATCATAAAGAACATCGGCGAATCCATTGAATTTGAGATGACCGATAAACTTGAGGTTCTTGATTCGGGCATAGGCACTGTTTCATTCACAGGTCCTGTGACGCTAAAGGGTACAGCCACAAGTTTTAATCATATGATCCAGGTTAAAGGGGAGGCTCAAATCCGGTACAAGACAGTTTGTGACCGTTGCGGAGAAAACCTTGAGCGTCATCTCACCGTTTCCATCAACGAGAACATTGTTGAGAGGAATGAGCAGGATCAGGATGCGGCGATGGAGGATGAAGACAGGTTCACATATAAAGGCCACTTTATTGAACTTGACAGCATTGTAGTGGATGCGATCCTTTTGAACCTGCCCATGCAGCATTTATGCAGTGAGAATTGTGAGGGGTTGTGTCCTGCATGCGGCAACAGACTGAACGGTCTTCATTGCGATTGCAGCGAGGATCAGGATATTGATCCCAGATTGGAATCGTTAAAGAGTTATTTTAAGAAATAACTTGATAAATAGAAACAAAGGTTTTAAATTATTCCCGGACGACAGGAATGAGGCTATTGGCCCGAACGGAGGTGTAAATACATGGCAGTCCCAAAGAGTAAAATATCCAAGCAGAGAAAGAATAAGAGAAGAACTCATTATAAGCTTGCCGCGCCGAACCTGGTGGCATGCCCCAAGTGCCATTCTCTGAAGCTTCCCCATGTGGTTTGTAAGGAATGTGGTTCCTACGCCGGCAAGGAAATTGTTAAGGTTGAAGCGGTGAAATCTTGATCTCCGTTATCAAGCCAGTAATCACAAAAAGTAGTAGCAGCTTTGATGAGCTGCTATTGTTTTTTATACGGGCGGCATGAGCCGAATAGGGAAGGTGCCCGTATGAAGGCATGGTGATGTCAGAGTGAAAACAAATAAAATCAAAATATCTGGTATCCAGACTGGCAGCATAGCTGAAGAACTGGAAATAAAGGCCGGGGATTATCTTGTGTCTGTTAATGGTAAAGAGATTTGCGACGTATTCGACTACAGGCTTCAGACCGCCGAGGATTTTCTGACCCTTGAAATAGAGAGTCAAAGCGGCGAAAGATGGTCGGCTGAGATAGAGAAAGACGAGGACGAAGACCTGGGTCTTGAATTCGAAAATCCCCTGATGGACGAGGAAAAAAGCTGCAGGAATAAATGCATCTTCTGTTTCATAGATCAGTTGCCACAAGGTATGCGTAAGACCCTGTATTATAAGGACGATGATGTCCGTCTGTCATTTTTGTTCGGCAACTATATTACCATGACCAACATGGATGAGGAGGAGATGGACAGGATCATCCGATACAGGATGTCGCCGGTTAACGTATCTGTTCACACCACCAATCCTTCTTTGCGGGTAAAGATGCTGAATAACCGTTTTGCCGGGGATGTGCTCCAGCGCATAAAAAGATTTACCGAGGCCGGGATTACGGTGAACAGCCAGATCGTTCTGTGCCCCGGGCTCAATGACGGGGAGGAGTTGGACAGAACTCTCAAGGATCTATCCCAACTGCATCCGCAAATGCATAGTATTTCGGTGGTTCCTCTAGGCCTGACCCGATACAGGGAAGGTCTGTATCCTCTGGAATGCTTCACCAAAGAGTCCGCTTCCCAGGTGGTGGATCAGGTTGAATCCTGGCAGCGTGATCTTATCCGCAACTATGGAAGCCGTGTTGTTTATCTGGCAGATGAATTCTACCTGATGGCCGAAAGGCCTTTGCCTCCTTATGAAGCATATGAGGATTTTCCCCAGATAGAGAATGGTGTGGGAATGGTATCTTCCTTCACTCAAGAGACCCTGGAGGCTCTTTCCCATATTGAGGAAGGAAGGGGCACTGAGCCAGCAGAGGCTGGCGGTTCCGATGGGAATTCGGAAAAGCGGTCATATGCCTTTAAACAGGTCAGTATCGCCACGGGAACCCTGTTTTGCCCCATCATGGAGAGACTGGCCGGCACTGTTGAGGAAAGGCTTCAAAATGTCAGATTGAAGGTATATCCTGTGGAGAACGATTTCTTTGGCGGCAAGGTATCGGTTACCGGGCTGCTTACAGGACATGATCTGCTAAGATCTCTGAAAGGCAGGGATCTTGGAGAGTTACTTCTCCTTTCCCGAAGCATGTTCCGTTCAGGAACCGAGGTTTTGCTTGATGATGTGACACGATCCGGCCTTGAAACTGAACTGGGTGTGCCGGTGATGATCGTGGATAATGATGGGGAATCCTTCATCAATACTCTTACAGGTTTTGCTGGGGGTTACCTATGGCATCACAGGACGAAAAATGACCCGGCATGTCCTGATCCTGGCTAAAATGAACTTGTACACTGAAATTTAACAAGAAATTAGTTAACACTTTTACAAAGAAGTGAATATACTGTAAAGACAGGAGCTGGCATGGAGGTCATGCAGATGAAGATTGTCGTCCTTAAGATGCCCGGATTCCTGGGAGGAATACTCAGGCGCATCTTTAAGATTGGTTGAACACTTTTGTGCAGTGAACCGGACATTTTACAGTCATTATCAGATGGCGGAACCAGGATGCGCAAGATAAGGAATGTGGCTTAAGCCACATTTTTTATCTTGGAAGATAACCGCCGAATGCAAAAAACCCGGGAAACCATTCCCGAGTTTTCTCTTGCTGCCAATAAACAGATCATACGGTCTTTTCCAATTTGCTGGAACGGAGGCATTTTGCGCAAACGTTCATACTCTTTTTAGCACCGTTAACTACAAGCCTGACCTTTCTGATATTGGGCTTCCAGGCTCTGTTGGATCTTCTGTGTGAGTGGCTGATCTGTATACCAAAATGCTGTCCCTTATTGCATATCTCGCACTTTGCCATGATTACACCTCCCTGCAGCATGTTGAAATAATCTTTATCCATAAATGTGTGTTTCTGATCAACAACAAAAACCATTCTACCATACTATTCAGTGGTATGGCAAGAATTTTTCACCTGCTTTTTTTGAAAAATGAGCATCAACGCCGCAATAAGCAAGGCAACGGTGGCTGTTACGCCCACAATGATCATAGCCTGGGATTCATCCATTCCAAAATTGTTACGAAGTGCTGACCATTCACTTGCCAGCCCGAAAATAATGAACAGGAACGAGGAGATAAGCGTCATGATCCGCGCAGGGATGTATTTGAGCGCTACAGCACCGGCAGCAAGACCTATGCAGTCGGCTATGAGCAGAGCCACTGTAGAACCTATGAAAACGCTTGCAGGACTGTCGGGATAGAGGGCTGAGAAGGAAAAAGTGGAGAGCTGGGTTTTGTCGCCTATCTCAGCCAGAAAAAATGCCAGTGCCACAGTGATGATTGCACCCGTTGATGTTCCTGTTGAGCAGGTAGCCTCTTCTTCTTCCTTTCTTAAGGACAAAAGTCCAAAGACGATGAAAAGAAGGGACGCTGCCGCCTTCACAATATCCTGTATGACCTTGATGCCGCCAAGAGCAGAGCCCAGTAATACGGCAAGGAGGTTCAATACGATGATGGAGATTAGTATACCGGCGAAAACATGCCGGGCCTTGTATTTTGAGGCGCAGGCCATCACCAGTAATTGTGTTTTATCGCCCATTTCCATGAGAAGCACCATACCAAAGGTGGTTATCATAACACCAATATCAAAGTTCATCGCATTTTTTTCCTTTCAAATAACGTGTTGCCTGCTTAATGCCAACTTCAGTCACTAATATTGATGCTGACAAGCTCTATAATATGATTT
>JAAYTP010000066.1 GCA_012518025.1 Clostridiaceae bacterium | reverse complement strand
CAAAGCCTCTTTAAGCAAATGAAGGCAACCATACCCAAGGGAGGGCTTTTTGAAGAGAGCAACGCCAGAAGTATTTTTGAGGATATGCTGGACGAGGAATTGATGAACGGATGCAGCATCAGGGGTGTTGGTATAGCCGATATGATGTATAAGCGGCTTAGCGCCCAGATGGACAGAACCTTTACTGCATCTGAAGACAAAAGCCAGACCGGAGAGGAAGAAAGTCAATCTGTGATCGGAGCTGAAGAGATTGATAAACCGATGGACTAAACTTGCCGGCCTAATGGTCATAACACTGGTTGTGCTTTGGTTGAGCTGCCCCTTCGAAGGTTCGGATAAGGAACCTGAGGATGGGCATTTCTTATCGCCATCGGCATCTCCTGCTCCAACTGAACTTGTCACACCAACCCCACCGATTCCGGATATCCCCGAAGAAACACCCGGGGAGCCAGAGCCTCCATTCCTTTACGAGAAGCTGGTGGAAGAAACAGCTCAAGGCCCAATTGTCATGCACTTTCTGGAGATTGACTTAAAAAGCGAGAATGTGGGCGTAAAACCTGTCACCTCCCATAGGACGCTTTTTGGATATGAGTATCTCAGCGTCATGGCAAAGAACACAAATGCCCTTGCCGCTGTAAACGGAGGGTTTTCCCATCCTAATGGACTTCCCGGGGGTATGCTTTATTCCAACAAGACTCTGAAAACTCCTGCTACCGGAAACTTTCCGGTGTTATTTCTCTTTGAGGACAGGGCTCTTATAGCCGATGCCTCGCAAAAGATCTGGCTGCAATCAAAGGAATCGGCCACAGATCCAGTATTCTTTAACCGTTACTCCACCTTTGGCGGCATCTATGTTTTCACACCAATTTATGGTTCGAGCAATAGGATTGAAAAACCCCACCTGTGTGCGGTGGTGCAACGGGGAATGGTTTCGGAGCTGGTGTCGGCTCACGCGCCTGTTTCCATACCTTCTGATGGGTTTTTGGTAAGTGCAGTGGGAGTTGATGCCGAAAAGCGGCTGCGGGATTTTATTGTCACAGGCCAGGAGGTTGAGATAAAGACCCGTTTGGAAACATCCCCGTCCTTTGATGGAGAGTATGTTTCAGCCTACGAGTGCGGCAGTTGGCTCATAAGGGATGGCGTAAATGTCTGCCCGGAATCCGATGCCTGGGTTGGAAACCTTCTGACCCGTGCGCCAAGAACCGCTGTGGGTATAAAATCGGACGGCACCCTTCTGTTCGTGGTGGTGGATGGAAGGAACAAGGATATAAGTATTGGGGTAACAGGACCGGAGCTTGCTGAACTGCTTCTTAATAAGGACGTCTTGCAGGCGGCCATGCTGGATGGAGGAGCCTCCAGCGAGATGATTATTGGTGAAAAAATCGTCAACCATATGTCGGCAGGCAGGGAGCGGCTTATTTCATCTTGTTTTATTGTTTTTAAAAAGGGTGAGTAGATGAGGAGGTCGGCATGGCTAATTCTTTTATCTGCCTTGATATCGGCGGGAGCAAGATATTGGGCGCGGTAATGAATGAGAGTAATGAAATCCTTTGCAGGGTCAAAAAGAAGACGAAGCCGGAATTGGGGCGGGAGGCTGTTGACGACAGGATAAAGATGGTCATCCATGAACTCATGTCCACATATGGCATGGACAAAAATGACCTTAAAGCCATCGGAGCCGGTGCCCCAGGTGTTATTGACACAAGGAGCGGGAGGATCCGCTTTGCCCCTAACCTGCCCTGGAAGGATCATGACATCGGAAGGGTAATCGAAGAGGAGTTCCAGGTACCTTTCGTGGTGGGAAATGACGTGAACGTGGGCGTTCTTGGGGAATGGAAGTATGGAGCGGCCAAAGGGTATTCCCATGTGATAGGTATCTTCGTAGGAACAGGTATTGGCGGAGGCATCATCATAGACGGCAAGCTCTTTACCGGCTCGGGATTCTCCGGCGCAGAGATCGGCCATATGATCATCAATACCGAGGGGCCTTTGTGCAACTGCGGGCAGAGAGGCTGTCTTGAGGCTTATTCCAGCAAGATCGCCATCACCCGGGAACTGAGAGCTGGTATTGATATGAACATACCGACGGTGCTCAGGGATATCCTGACAGAGAAGCACGGTGTGATAAAAAGCAGCGATCTCAAAAAGGCTGTCCATCTGGGGGACGAGCTTGCTATTTCCACGCTGCAGCGTGCGGCATATTATCTGGCGGCAGGCATGGGCAACCTGATCAATATTTTCAATCCACAGATTGTCATTTTGGGAGGCGGGGTTTTGGAGGCTCTTGAAGAAGAGGTCCTGACTTTGGTGAAATGCTATATCAACCGCTTTGCCTGGCCAGACATGCTGAATCAGACCCGAATAAAGGCAGCTCAGTTGAGGGATGACGCCGTTCTATATGGAGCACGGGCATTGATTACTGAAACCCTGGGTTATTGAATATAATAAGGAGCATGATATAATTATTCCAGCGGCAGGTATCCTGGACCGGAAAATTGCTGAAGAGACTGTTTTCACATTGATGACCGGGTAAAGTTGGGACACTGCCTTTTTTAGCTGAAATAGAGGTAAGGAGAGAAGTGTATATGGCAAAACGAGGATTTCCGATGGGCATGGGAGGAAATATTGGGAACCTGATGAAACAGGCTCAAAAGATGCAGCAGGACATGGCCAAGGCTCAGGAGGAATTGGGCGAGAAGACCGTAGAGGCCACGGTGGGCGGCGGTGCTGTCACTGTTGTGGCAACCGGTCATAAAGAGATCAGAGAAATAAGAATATCAAAAGACGCAGTGGATCCGGATGATGTGGAAACGCTGGAAGACCTCGTACTAGCAGCCGTAAATGAAGCTCTGAGGCAAGCAGATGAGCTGGCTAAAAACATCATGGGGGACATAACCGGCGGTCTTGGTAATATGCCGGGCTTATTCTGATATGGATTATTACGCAGTTCCCGTACAGCATCTGATAGAAGAATTTGAAAAATTGCCGGGGATAGGGCATAAAACCGCTCAACGTCTGGCGTTCCATGTTCTGAACCTGCCGGAAGAAAAGGTTTTGACCTTTGCCCGGGCATTGGTGGATGCCAAGCGCAAGACAGGGTTTTGCTCTGTTTGCGGAAACATCACAGAGGTTGATCCCTGCCGGATTTGCTCCTCGGCAAAGAGGGACAAGTCCGTGATCTGTGTGGTGCAATCCCCCAGAGACGTGGTGGCTATGGAAAGGATCCGGGAATTCCACGGGCAGTATCATGTTCTCAATGGGCTCATATCGCCTATGGAGGGGATCGGTCCGGATGATATCAATATCAAGCCGCTGCTGAAGCGGATTGCTCAGGGTGGTATTCAGGAAGTGATCCTGGCCACCAACCCCAATGTGGAAGGTGAGGCCACGGCCATGTATCTATCCAAGCTGATAAAGCCCATGGGCGTCAAGACCACTCGTATCGCTCATGGACTCCCTGTTGGCGGGGATCTGGAGTATGCCGATGAGGTAACCCTGGCAAAATCCCTGGAAGGGCGCCGGGAGATTTGATACAGATATGATTAATATTGAGTAAAGGCATCATTGAAAGAGAATCTGAGACTTTACAGAGTAATTGCAGAGAACCTTGACCAGGTTCTCTTTTATCTTTTCTTTTCTGCTACCTCGACAAATTTTAATAGATAAAAACGAAAATATTGTTAGTTGTCTGATCATTTTAGGGTAAATATAAATAAATGATCCGCATTACATTTTTTAGATTAAAGGGGGCGTTTGAAAATGGCTGGTGTGGATTTGTGTGAAGAAAAACGAGTTAGACTGCCAAAGGGAAAACATGACAGTGATTTGCCCCAGGAAATCGAGAAGTTAAAAGTTGAGCTGAACAGGAAAGTTGCTCAAGGGAGCAAAGGGTTAAACAATGAAGAAACATTGGAACTGAGTCAAAAACTTGACGAACTGTTGGTACAACATCTACAGGATGAGTTGGGATTAATAACAGAATAAGGGGTGTAAAATGCGGGGGGAAAAGCAATAAAGGAGCCATCCGAATCGGATGACTCCTTTATTCTTCCCGGGTTATTTAAACAGTGCTGTGTATTTGCGATCCTCGAACATGATGTGGGTGCTCACCCATTGGGACAGAAAGTCTGTGATTTCCTGCAGTGTCTCCTCCTGCTCATCGT